>JAQBGG010000008.1:0-86426 GCA_032122625.1 Acidobacteriota bacterium | reverse complement strand
ACGTCAACATCGCCGTCGAGGACGCCGATGCGATGGCGGCCAAATGCACGGAGCTCGGGGGTGCCGTGACCGTGCCCCCGATGGATATCCCCGTTGGCCGCATGGCCGGCCTGCAGGACCCGGCCGGGGCGATGTTCACGGTGATCAAGCTGGCCCCGCGGCCCTCCTAGGTCACGCCATATCAGCTGCCGCCGGCTTGACGGCCGGCGGCAACGCCGCGCGACGCCGCCTAGAGCGCTCCGCCCGCCGCGCCCGGTGCGGTCGGGTCGCCTCCGCTCTCACCGAGCGACTCGCGGGCGAGGTATTCCTCGGCCATCAGCGGGTTGTCCTTCGCCCGCTCGACGACCCGCAGGAGGTCGGAGCCGGTAGCCACCTCTTCGACCTGCTCCTTGATGAACCACTGCATGAACTGCTCGCCCTGGTAGTCGCCGTCGGCGCGGGCCGCAGCGGCAAGGGCGTTGATCTGGCCGCTGACCCGCTTCTCCTGATCGAGCGCCAGCTGGACGGGGGCGACGATGTCGCTGAAGTCCACCTCGGGAGCCTCCACCCCCGGGACCTGCACGGGATGGTCGGCGTCGAGCATGTACTGGACGATCATCATCGCGTGATTGCGTTCCTCGACCGCTTGCCTGTAGTAGAAGCCGGCCAGCCGCGGGAGGGTCTGCCCGTCGTAGTGGACGGCGATCGCGACGTACTGCTGGTGGGCCCCGAACTCATGGCCGACCTGCTCGTTCAGCAGTTCGGCGAAGGACTTATCTGACATCGGTTTCAGCTCCTGCTTTGATCTCGTGGGTGTTGGGCGACGCTACCGAAGTAGGCGAGTTAGGCCAGCCGACGTAGGCCTCGGGGGGCCCGAAGCTCGCAGGCACGTTCAGGCCTTAGTCCGCGAGCCCGAAGCCGGCGGCGCCCGGTCGCAGCTCCAATGGGCTGGTGGGCAGACCGTCGGCAACGCTGCTCTCGTTGTAGCCGCCGGGGGCCACGTCGTTGGGGGTATCCGGATGCATCATCGCTGCCAGGTACTGGATCTGGTCGCGGCCCACGGAAAGCTCAGTCTGGCCACCCCCGTAGGCGCCGATGCCCTCGCGCTCGCAGTACTCGTAGGCTTCTGAGAGGTCCTCGAGGCCGCCGACTCGGGAGGGTTTGACGTTGACGATCCGCGGCTTCCAGGTGAGCGCCTCGATGTCGGCTACAGAGTGGATCGGGGCGTCCCAGGTGACCCGCTCGCGATAGCGCTCGAGCACCGGCTTCGTCTCCTCGTTGATCTCCGGATCCTCGAGCCAGGCCTCGGGGAAGGCGGTGGCGAACCGCTCGTAGAACTCGGGGCTCGCCTCGACGTCTACCGGCGTGTCCTTGTAACAGCCCTTCAGGTCGAGCGAGTCGACTGCTCCCGAGGCCAGCAGCCAGTCGATCACCTCGTCGCTCCAGTCTGGTTGGGGGTCGAGCTTGAAGCGGGTCCCCGGGTACTTGCTGAGCCGGGAGGCGATCGGTTCGAGCACGTGCTCGGTATCCCCTTCCTCAGCCGGGTTGGCTCGCACCGAGCAGACGAAGTTGAGCGGCTGAAGGGAGCGCCCGAGCACCTCGTACAGCGGCCTGCCGGCCTGCCACAGGGCGAGGTCCAGCGCGGCGCTCTCGTAGGCCCACCGCCGGTAACGGCGTGAGTAGTCGCGGATCGGCGGGGCGTCGGCAAACAGGTCCAAGCCGCCGATCAGCTCGCAGAACTCGCCCAGCGTCCGCGGGCCGCTGAGGTCGTGGACCGGGCCGACGTCGCGGTGGGCGATGTGATCGAGGTCGTCGTAGACGACGTCCTCGCCGCGGCCGGACTTACCGCCGCCGTTGAGGGTGATCAGGGTGGAGGGCCGCGTGAACCCGGACTCGAAGGTGCGGTCGAGCGCGGTCAGCTCGTAGGAGTCGATCTCGAGCGCGAGCTCGGCGACCTCTGAGAAGAGAGACATGGCCCGGAATCTAATCACGAGCCTGCTCTACGCTCAGGGCCGGATGGAACTCGATTCGACCACGATCGAGGTCTTCTCGCTCTTGGCGGTCATCGCTGTCGCCTCGTTCGTCGATCTCAGACTGTTCGGCCGCGGCGCCGGTGAGCCCAGCTTTCGAGAAGCGGCTTGGTGGTCGCTCGGCTGGATCGCCGTCGCGATGATCGCCGCGCTGGTGCTCTGGGTCGTCAACGGGAGTGATCAGGCGGTCCTCTTCACGACCGTCTATCTGATCGAGCGCTCGCTCTCGATCGACAACGTCTTCGTCTTCCTACTGCTGTTCGGCTACTTCCAGGTGGCGCCGGAGCACCGGCCGCGCCTGATCGTGCTTGGGATCATCTTCGCCCTCGCCCTGCGCGGACTGGCAATCGTCGGCGGCATCGAGCTGCTCGACCGCTTCGAGTTCCTGATCTACGTGCTCGGGGTCGGCCTGCTGCTGCTTGCGGTCCGCGTCGCCCGCGGTCTCGGCGAGTCGATCGACGTCGAGCGCAATCTGATGATCCGGGCCGTCCGCAGGATCTTCCCGGTAGCGACGACGGAGCATCGGGGAAGCTGGTTTCTGAGACGCGACGGAAAGCTCTACACGACGCCGATCTTTCTCTGTTTCGTAGGGCTCGTCTTCACCGACATCGTCTTCGCGATCGATTCGATACCTGCGGCCTTCGCGATCACCCGTGACAGCTTCATCATCTGGTCGGCGAACGTCTTTGCCCTGCTCGGGCTGCGGGCGCTGATCGTGCTGGTCGATCGTTTGATCGAGAAGTTCGAGTACCTCGACCAGACGATTGCGGTCGTGCTCGCCGTGATCGCGATCAAGTTGATGCTCGAGCAGGCGGACCTGATCCACATCTCGCCCCAGGCGTCACTGGCGGGCGTGGTCGGGATCTTCGCGACCGGCATCGGGCTCTCGATCCTCAAGGACGACGAGCCCCCGGCAGGTGACGGGAATCAGAGCTCCGCGGCAAGCACCCCGTAGGTGAGGCCGCCGTAGGCGTTGATCGCCGCGAGCAGGTCGGCCTCGCGGGTGTCCTCCTCCTTGGCGTGGCTGATCCCGGCTACCGATGCCGAGAAGACCATCACCGCGGGGACCAGGCCGGCGATCTCCGCCGCGTCGTGCAGGGCGCCGCTGGTCAGCGGCGCGGCCAGGCCCCCGGCGGCCTCGGAGGCCGCCGTCGCCAGCTCGACGAGGTCAGGGTTGAAGGGGATCGGGGCGATGCTCCAGATCGGCTCCTCGATGAACTCGCAGCCGCGATCGGCCGCGACCCGCTGCGCCACCGCGAGCGCGTCGGCGAGCATTTCCGAGAGCGGCCCGGCGTCGGGGTGGCGGAGATCGACGGAGAGTTCGGCAACGCCGGCGACCGCGGTGACGATTCCCGGCTCCAACTCGAGCCGGCCGGTGGTGCCGACGCCGCCGCGGGTGCGGGCGATCTCCTCGACAGCCAGCGCCGCCGTCGCCGCTGCCAGTCCCGCGTCGCGGCGCACATCCATTGGCGTCGTGCCGGCGTGAGATGACTGGCCCCGGAAGCGGAAGAGCAGCCGCTCGACGCCGGCGCAGCCGGCAACGGCGCAGCACGGGCTGCCCTGATCGGCGAGCACCGGGCCCTGCTCGATGTGCAACTCCAGGTAGGCCCCAAGCCGTTCCGCCCGCGCGCCTGCGGCCGGCGCCTCGTCGAGGTCAACTCCGTTCTCAGCCAGCACCGGGCTGATCGAGTTGCCCTCCGCGTCGGTGAGGTCGGCCACCGCCGCGGGGTCGAGCGTGCCCGCGACCGCCGAGCTGCCAAACAGGCTGCGTCCGAATCGCGACCCCTCTTCGTCGGCAAAGTCGACGAGGGCGAGTGTCCGCGGTGGGCGTATGCCGGACTCCGAGTAGGCGCGAAGCACGCCGACAGCAGCGGCGACCCCGAGCGCGCCGTCCAGCCATCCCCCCGAGGGAACCGAGTCGATGTGGGAACCGAGGCCGAGCGCCGGCTCCCGGTCGCCCTCGAGGTAGGCCCAGAGGTTGCCGGCCTCGTCGCGCTCCGGCTCGAGGCCAAGCGCCGCCAGCTTGCCGCTGAGCCACTCTCGCGCCGTACGCCACTCCTCGCCCCAACAGACGCGTCGGGCGCCCCCCGGCCCCCCGGTCAACTGATCGAGCTCGCGGAGGTCGGCGATCACCTGGGCGGCGTCGATCGGTGGTGGCGCCGGCATCGGTCCTGTCATCTACGCGGCAACGCGCTCGCGGCGCAGCGGCTGAGCCAGGCAGTGAGCGCCACCGCCACCGAGCGTGAACATCTCCAGATCGGGATCGAGAACCTCGAGTCCGCGGGCCCGGAGCTGGGCGTTGAGGTCCTCTGAGCGCCTCGTCGAGATCACTCGCTCGCGCCCGAGTGAGATCGCATTGACGCCGAGGCCGAACGCATCCTCGACGCTGACGTCGAGGATCTCGAACCCTGCCGCCTCGAGCCAACGCACGAGGCCGCCACTGGCAGCCTCGACGCAGACCGCCGCGAGCTTCGGCGCGAGGATCGAGACGAGCACGTCGATGTGGACGAAGTGCCCGGGAATCGGTTCGATCCGGACCTCCCAGTCGAAGGCTTCGAATATCCGCGCCAGCTGGCCGGCCCCCGCCTGATTTGTGCGTTCCTCTCCGTTGCCGATCAGCACCTTGCCGGGCTCGACGATGATCACGTCTCCGCCCTCGAGCGTGCCGGCGGTGATCATCGCGTGGATCGGAATCTCATGGCGCTGGTAGAAGTCGATCACCGGCGCGTATTCCCCACGGCGCCATGGCTGCGCGAGCTGTGTGACCACCGGGCCCGCTGGTGTGGCGATGCTCGAGTCGCGGGCGAACACCTGGTAGGGCAGGTGCGGATCCGCCTCGAGGAAGTGGACGTTGACGCCGGCTCCCTCGTAGGCCGCGACCATCTCGGCGTGCTGGCCGCGAGCGGTCTCCGGCTCGAAGACGCGGCCGCTGTCCAGCGTCGCCTTGGAGATCACGCTGGTCCGCAACCAGCCGAAGTTGTCGGGTGGGCAGAGCAGCACGTCGAGCAGGGCTGCGTATTCGGAATCAGCGCCCCAGGGCGGGGCTACGTCGGCGCCGGCGCTCACTCGAGCACCACCCGAATCGTCTTCAGGCTGCGATCGCTGGCGCCGCGGACCTGGCCGCCGTGATCGAGGGAGTCGGCGATGTAGTCGAGGGTCTCACGGGTCAGGCGCTCGCCGGGGAGGACGTTGGGAACGCCGGGCGGGTAGGCAGCGAGTGACTCAGCGGCGATCCGGCCCTCGGCGGCATCGAAGGGGACGACCTCCTGAGGGCCGAGGAAGGCCTCCCGCGGGGTGATCTCTGTCGGCCCCCACGGCGGCGGCGGAGCGAACTGCCCACCGCGTGCATGCTTGGCGCCGCCCAACGTCCGGGCTGCCTCCTCAAGGCCGGCGAGCAAACGAGCGCCGGTCTCGGCGACCGGCTCACCGAGGCCGAAGACGGCGACGATCACGTTCTCGGCGTAGAGCTCGAGCCAGATGTTGTGGCGCTCCTGCATCAGCTCGGCGATTTGGTGGCCCGTGGCGCCGGTTCCCCGCACGTCAACCGTCAGTCGCAGCGGGTCCCAGGCGTAGACGCTCGGGTGCTCGGCGATGCTTTCGTCAAGCACGTCGAGGCCCTCGATCGCCCGGACCGACTCGCGCAGTGCCTCGAGCGAGCGAATCGTCTCCGCGGCCAGCTCGGCGCCGTGCACGGCCATCTGGCTGCGCGCCGCATCCAGCGAGGAGCTCAGCAGGCCGCTGGGGCTGGTCGATTCGATCAGCGTTACCGACCGGTCGATGATCCTCTCGTCGACCCTTTCGGAGCCGAGGTGAAGGATCGCCGACTGGGTCAGGCTGCCGCCGAGCTTGTGGACGGAGTTGAGGACGATGTCCGCGCCGCGCAGGAGCGCGTTCTCGGGCAGCTCGGGCGAGAAGGCGAGATGCGCACCCCACGATTCATCGACGACCAGCGGCACATCGTGGGCGTGGGCGATCTCGGCGAGCCGGCCGACGTCGGCAACGGCGCCAAAGTAGGTCGGGGAGACGATCAGGGCCGCGACGGCCTCGGGGTTGACGTCGAGCGATTGCTCCAGCGTCTCGGGCGCCAGACAGTGGGCGACTCCCATCTCGGTGTCGAGCTCAGGCGACACGAAGCGGGGCGAGAGCCCCGAGAGCACCATCCCGTCGATGACCGAGGAATGTGCGTTGCGCTGGACCACCGCCACCTTGCCCAGGTGGGCGAGGGTCATACAGATCACGTGGTTGCCGCCGGAGGCGCCGTTGACGAGGAACCAGCTGCGGCGGGCGCCCCAGGCCTCGGCCGCGAGCATTTGTGACTGGTGGAACGGTGTCTTCGTCGGGTCAGGGCCGATATCGACCCCGACGAGCCCCGCGGGCAGATCAAGCATCAGCGCCGCGTCGCCGAGCGCCTCGCGCAGGCGCGGATCCGCGCCCCGCCCGCCCTTGTGTCCGGGAATGTGGAACAGGCCCGGATCGCTCCAAGCACGGTCGCGCAGGGCATCGAGGTAGGGGGTCTGGCTCTGGTCCACAACCGCACGGTACCTGCCCCTGCTGGTTGCGGCTCAGCCGGCGCGATCCCCCTCGTGCGGCGGCCGCTGCTAGCCTGACCCGGTCGCCGATGATTGACGACGACCTGCCTCGAAGTATCAGCAGCGGCCCCCTCCTCGCGAGCGGCGCCGCCTCTCTCGGAGTCCGGCACGCCGCCGGAGCTTCAGCCTGCAAGATCGGTAGTCGATGACCGCACTGGCGCTCGTCGCGCTACTGATCCTCGTCCTCATCAACGGCTTCTTCGTCGCGGCGGAGTTCGCCCTCGTCCGGACTCGGCGGGGGCGCATGGAGGCGCTGGCGGCCGAGGGTGCTCGCGGCGCCCCCAGGGTGCTCGAGCAGCTTGACCGGATCGACCGCTACCTGGCTGCCTGCCAACTCGGAATCACCATGGCCTCCCTCGGCATCGGCTTCCTCGGCGAGCCCGCGATCGCGGCGTTGCTCGAGCCGCTGCTCGACGGCCCACTCGGCCACGGGGCGGCGGTAGGAATCTCGATCGCCCTTGCCTTCACGATCGCCACGGTCCTCCACATCACCGTCGGCGAGCAGGTGCCGAAGATGGTCGCGATCAACCGGGCCGAGCGCACCTCGCGGTTGGTCGCAGTGCCGCTGCGCGGATTCCGCCTGGTCTCGGCGCCGTTCACCTGGGCGCTTTCGGTTGCGTCGAACAAGATGGTGCGGATGTTCGGCGTCGATCCCGAGCGGATCGACGAGCATCACGACGCGGAGGACCTGCGGGCTCTGATCCTCACGTCTCATAGCCAGGGCGATATCGAGGAGAACGAGGCGACGATGCTCTCCGGCGTCTTCCAC
Source organism: Acidobacteriota bacterium (assembly GCA_032122625.1). Taxonomy (GTDB): domain Bacteria; phylum Actinomycetota; class Thermoleophilia; order Solirubrobacterales; family 70-9; genus CAXMST01. The sequence goes on along the minus strand of JAQBGG010000008.1, from coordinate 79,059 downwards.
CTGCACGAGCAGGAGGCCCGGGAGGTGATGACCCCGATTCCGGCGGTGATCACGGTCGACACCTCTGAGACGGTCGAGGACGCGCTCAAGCGATGCGTCTCGTCAGGCCACACGAGGCTGGTCGCAATCGAGGACGGCAATCCCGATCGGATCCGTGGGCTCGTCCACAACAACTCGATCGCGCGTCTCTACATGAATGCCGGCGCCGACGCCTCGATCGAACCGGCGATTCGCGATGCGCCGATCGTCCCCGAGACGAAGCCGCTCGATGATCTGCTCGCCGAGCTACAGCGCCAGCGCAGCTCGATGGCGGTCGTCGTCGACGAGTACGGCCGCACGGTCGGCATCGCGACGATCGAGGACATTCTCGAGGAGGTGGTCGGGGAGATCGAGGATGAGACCGACCCGCGCGCTGACTCGGTCCGCAAGCTGGCCGACGGCGAGTGGTACGTGCGGGGCCACGTCTCGCTCGGCGACCTCGAGGACGCCGGGATCGCCCTGCCGGTCGAGACCGACGCCTACAACTCGATCGGTGGCTACGTCTTCAACGAGCTCGGCCGGCTGCCCAAGCGCGGCGACAAGATCCAGGCCGACGGGCACACGATCCAGGTCGAGGCGGTCCGCGACAACAGGATCGTGGCGCTGCGGATCCACGAGCTCAGCTCGCCCGAGCGCGGCGGCGGAGCGGGCGAAGAAGTCCCGCTCGAGCCTGAATCCGCCGACGACTGAGCGGCCGCGGCCCCAGCTTCCGTCCGTCGTGGCTCGTAGCGTTCGGCCAATCCTCAGGAGAGGAAGGAGGCACCCGTGTGGGTCGTCCGACTCACGGACAAGCAGCTCGACGTGTTGAAGGCGCTGCTGCGCTCGGAGGATCGCCTAGGCCCGGCCCTGTCGCGGGCGTTGGAATCGCTCGAGCTGGCCCGCTGGGATGAGCTCCCCGACGCGGAACTGCCCTGGGCGGAGATCACCGAGATCGCGGCCGGCCAGGGTGTCTCTGAGGCGGACGTTGTCTGGGATCTCTGCGGGCGCCGTGCACGGCATCGGTCGGCGGCCGACGGCAAACGCAGCGAGCGTCGCAAGACGGCCCGACCCGGCTGAGCCTGCTCGCCCTGCAATCAGTAGGGGTAGAAGCCCTCGTCGCTCTTGCGGCCGAGTTTTCCCTCGCCGATCATCAGCGTGATCCGGCCCGGGACCTCATGCGCGGCATCGCCGCCGTCTGCGTGGAGGCTCTCGCCGATCGCCGCGGCGACATCGAGGCCGACGAAGTCGAGGAGCTTCAGCGGGCCCATCGGATGGCCTGCTCCCATCGACATGCAGGCATCGACATCGGCGGGCGCCAGACCGGTCCGCTCGATCATCCGAACGGCGTCGAAAAGGAACGGGAAGAGCAGCCGGTTGACCACGAATCCGGGCTGATCCGGTACTTCGACGGCCCGCTTGCCGAGCGCCTCGCAGAACGTCCGAGCTCGATCGCCGACGCCATCGGCGAGCTCGTCCGGCAGACAGAGCTCGATCAGGTCCATCCGCGTCACCGGGTTGAAGACGTGGAGGCCGTAGAAACGCTCCCGGGCGTCCGCCTCCCGGGCCAGGCCGGCTATCCCCAGCGATGAGGTAGTCGTCGCCAGATCGGCGTTGGGACAGGCGGAGGCGAGGGTCGCGTGCAGCGCCACCTTCGAGTCCCTCTCCTCTGCGATCGCCTCGACGACGAGATCGCAGCCCTCGAGGTGGGCGGGCTCGGTGGTCACCTTGAGGTTGGCCGGATCGCCGCCTTCGACGTTTCCGCACAGCTCCTCACCCCGCTCCTCGGCGCGCCAGGCGGACGTGTCACTGCGAGCAAGGACGCGAACCTCACCGAGCCGGGTCGCGGTCGCGGCGAGGCCGAGCGCGATTGCGCCACTGCCGGCGACGGCAGGGCTGAGGTAGCCGTTCGGGGTACTCACGGGGGATGCGTCCTATCACGCGACCGCTCGTCGGTGCGTAGAGCCCAATGTCCTGGGTAGAGGCCGACGACCACGGTTTGCCGGCGAGCCTCCTTATCTGGGCTGCGTTGACCACGCATAGCGGGGCTACCGCAGCCCAGTTCGTCAGCCAAAGCTTGCGGCCAGGGTCTCGAGCTTGGCGATGTCTCGGAGTGGCGGTCCGTGCCCCGGGCAGACCAGGCTGGGACCGAGATCTACGAGCTTGCGGATCGAGCGCCGGTTCTCCTCCGGATCGAGCGTGAACAGCTTCGGCGGCTCGCCGGGGCGGGTCCTGCCGGTGAGGAAGTCGACGTTGTTGATCACGTCACCACAAATTGCGACCCGATCGGAGTCGCGGAAGAAGATCACCTCGCCGGCTGAGTGACCCGGCGCGTGGATAACCCGGAAGCCGGCCACATCGTCGCCCTCCTGAAGGACGCGGGAAACCTGATGCGGCGGCCCTTCCCAGAAGCGGCCGATCAGCCGGTTGACGGGGTGGTTGGGGTTGGCCTGTTGGACTGGCGCTCGGCCTTCCATCGCGGCGACGTCGGCTTCGTGGCAGGCGAGTGGTATTCCACGCGCCTCGCAGACGACCTTTGCAACCCCCTGATGATCGGGGTGGCAATGGGTCAAGGCGAGAGCCGAGAGCGGCCTGTCCTCGATCTGGCTCATGATCCGCCGGCGCGCGAGCTTGGTCGCGGCGTCGACCAGGACGTCCTCGAGCAGGTAGACGTTGATCGCGGTGTTGAAGCCGCGCAGCTGGAAGACGTCAGGAGCCAGTCGCTTCAATACGACAACCTCTACAGCGGGTCGCCGGGGCCGGGGCCGCGTGGCTCACCGGTGTTGGCGGCCAGCTCGGTCAGACGGCCGACCTGAAGCTCACCCTCGGTCCGCGCCGGGTCGCCCTCGGGCAGCCGGGCGATCAGCCTCTCGATCCGGTTGCGGATCTGCAGGGCGAAGTGCGGCGTCGCCGGGCCTGCGAGGGCACGGATGTCCTCAGCCGTCACCCTGCGGCTGGGATCGAGTCGGTCGGCGCTCTCCGCTTCGCTCATCGCGCCCGGGAGCCTATTGGAGCGCCGGCCGTTCAGCGCTTTCTGGGTGGCGGCTCAGGCTCTGGTGCGGACGGGACGCCGTCGAGGATGCCGTTGCCGCTGCCGCTGCTGACCCGCTCCAGGCGGGTTAGCCGATCGACTTCAGCCTGGAAGGGAAGTGAGATCGCCGCCGCATCGCCAAGCAGCCAGATGTGGTTGTAGACCGCCCGGGTCGGGTCATCTGTAAACCCCGGCTTGGTGTCGAGAAGGAACGATCCGAGCTGTTCGGGGATCTCGGTTGCTGAGTCGGTCACCAGCAGCGGCCCCGGTTTGCCGCCGGCGGCCAGCAGCGCACCGGCGCCTGCATCAGCGGGCCGGTCGATGTTCGCGATCGAGAATCCGTGGCCGGGGTCGACGATGTTCCAGCCGAAGTCGCCATCGAGGAAGCGGGCGAAGGCGATCGCGTTGGAGACCGGGTCCTCGTCGCCGACCCTGATCGCCCGGCCGGCGACCTTCTCGAGCCGCTTCAGCGCCTGCTTGCCGATCACCGACTCCGGCCCCAGCACGTAGACGAGCGCGCCCTTGTGACGCTTGATCACGTCGACCGTCGCGTCGGGTACCACGTCCCCGGCCGCGAACACGATCGGGTCTCCCGAGCGCGCGGCCCAGGCCGCGGCCGGCATCGCAAACGGCGCCTCCTCCGAGGAGACGACGAGGATGTGGGCCGGGTCCTCACGGCCGCTGAGCTGACCCCGCGCGCGATCGATCTGCTTGGCGACCTCGGCCGGGTCGGCGCCCGGGACCTCGAGAGTCTTCAGTCCGCCGGGGCTCGCGACGCCCCCGATGACGACGATCTGCGTGTCGTCGGCCCGCTTCAGGCCGGTCGGCTCGAGGGCCGCGAGGGCCTCGGCCGTGAAGCCGGGGATCTCATCGGTCTGGCCGAGCAGGACCGGGGCTCCCAGCGGTTCGGCCGCCAGGGAGCCCGCCGCGAGGGCCGCCTGCCAGGACTCGGCGGGGGCGATCACAGCGAGGCGGGCGCTGCCGAGGTCGGCGCTGGGCGGGTAGGAGGCGAGCGCGACGCCGGCGGCATCAGCGGCCGGGTCGACGCCGGCGATCCGGGTGGTGTTGAGGGTGGCAAGCGACGGTGGTCCGGCCTCCTCGGCGGAGGCGGGCTGGGGCAGTTCATCGATCACGACGGTCGGCGCGACCGCGGGTAGGCGAACGGGGTCGCGCTCCTCATCTGAGAACAGGGCATAGCCGAGGCCGAGGCCGGCACCGACGGCGACCAGCACCCCGGCCCCGAGTGTCACCGGGCGCAGCCATGGCGGCCGCGCTCCGGCTTCGCCGGGGTCGGGCGCACTTGCCGCCAAGGGTTCGGGCGACTCAGTGGTCGCTGGGGCCGGTGCTTGTGGTGTCTCGGCCTGCGGGGTCACAGCTGCCGGCGTCTCCGCTTGTGCCGTCGGCTCGGCGCCGGCCTCCGGTGTCACCGCTGCCGGGGTCTCCTCTGGCGGCGTCGGCTCGGCGGCCTGGTCCGGCGTGGTCGGGCTCCGGCGGCGCAAGCGAGGCAGTCTGATCGGTCGTGGCACGGGCGGGAGTCTTGCGTACGGGGTGGACTGGGCGACCGCGAATACTTGCGTGACACTCACAAACCAGCTCAGGCTCCGGTTTGGGAATCGTTTCCTCCTGCAAAATGACGTGCAGCAGGAGGAGATTATGTTAAGAAACGTTCGTAAAAGGAGGGGAGGGTGCTACCCTGCGCCGACTTCCGCTGTGTGATGGACCCCTTCCGAACGAACATCCGCGAGCGTCTGCGCCGCTCGAGCACCCGCCTGCTGCTTGGCATCGGGCTCGCACTGCTGGCCGTTTTCGCGGGCAGCACCAGCGCCCCGGCGCAGGATCTTCAGGGCAAACTCGATGAGAAGCAGGGCAAGCTGACCGACGCCAAGGGTGACAAGGGCGTGCTCACCACCGAGATCAGCGCCTACAGCGGCAAGATCGACAAGCTGACGGGCGAGGTCGCGGCGCTCCGCAACAGGCAGGCCAAGGTCCAGGCCGAACTCGACGAGGCCGAGAAGCAGCTGAAGATCGAGGAGGACAACCTCGAGATCCTCCGCGAGCGCCTGGCCCGTACGACCCGGATCCTCCGACAGCGCCTGGTCGCGATCTACAAGAGCGAGCAGCCCGACGCACTCACCGTCCTGCTCGAGTCCGACGGCTTCGACGACGTCCTGCAGCAGTACGAGTACCTGCAGCGGATCGAGAGTTCTGACTCCGGCATCGTCAGCAACGTGCGCGATCTGCGCGACGACACCCGGGAAACCGTCGAGCGGATCACGGCGGTCCGGGACTCGATCGCCGCCAAGCGAGCCGAGCTGGCCCGAAACCGGGCCGAGCTCGAGAGCCGCGAGGCCCAGCTCGCGTCGGCGCGAGAGGGCAGCCGCAAGCAGCTCAGCCAGGTCACCGGCCACATCGATCGGCTCGAGGGAGACATCGACGCCATCGAGGGCGACATCCAGGCGGAGCTCGCCGCCGCCGCGGCGGCCAGCTCCCCGGATGCTCCCGCGACGCTCCCCGCCGGTCCGATTCAGGGTGGGTCCGCGGGGATGATCTGGCCCGTAAACGGCCCGGTCGTCTCGCCCTTTGGCCAGCGCTGGGGGCGCCTGCACGCCGGCGTCGACATTGCCGTTCCCTCGGGAACGCCGATCCGAGCGGCGAAGAGCGGCGTGATCGCGCTCGCCGCGCCCTACGGCGGATACGGTAACTACACCTGCATCAATCACGGCGGCGGGCTCTCCACCTGCTACGCCCACCAGTCGAGCTTTGCGATCACCTCCGGCAGCGTCAGCCAGGGTGACGTGATCGGCTACGTCGGCTGCACCGGCAGCTGCTTCGGGGACCATCTGCACTTCGAGGTCAGGGTCAACGGAGCGCCGACCGACCCGATGGGCTACCTGTAGCCGTCCGCTAGGGCTCGGCTGTCCCCCTGGGGCCGGCGCCGAGCTGCCGCTCCAGCCAGCGCAGTGCCACGGCCCCTAGCTCGGGATCGTGCTGGACGGACCGGTGATGGCCGCCGGGAAGGACGATCAGCCGCTTAGGCTCTGCGGCGCCGGCGTAGAGCCGCTCCGACTCCGTGTATGGAACCCGCTCGTCACCTCGTGCGTGCAACAGGATCAGGGGCTTGCCCGCGAGTTGCTTGACGGCATCGCTGAGGTCGTGCTCACCGAGCCAGGCGTCGAGCGCGCCAACGTCGGCGCGCATCTCGAGCTCGCCGTTGCGCAGGCCGCGGCGCAGTCCCTCCTCGGTTGCCGGGCAGATCGCGATCACGCCGCGGATCAGATCGCTGCTCGCCGCGGCCTGGATCGCCAGGTATCCGCCCATGCTCGACCCGCGGGCGCAGATCCGTCGCCCATCGACCCCCTCGATCGCTGCGAGCATCGCTGCCATCCGGCCGACGTCGCCGAGCGCCGCCGGGCCCATCAGTTCCTCGCTCTCGCCGTGACCGCGCTGGTCGTAGCTGAGCGCCATCCAGCCGGAGGCGGCGCAGAACCGGGCGAAGTCGGCGTGGTTCTCCTTTGCCGAGCCGGCTCCGTGGATGATCACCATCGCCGGCCAGGGTGGCTCCGCGTCGGGCCTCCACAGCCAGTACGGGCGACCCTCGTGGTTGCCTCGCCCATCCGGTTGCTTCGGCGTCCGCAGCCGCATCGCTGCTGACCGTAGCCGAGGACGTAAGCGCGTGAGCCGGCGGGCTGATGTGAGAATGGATCTACATGAAGGAGATCATCACCGTGGACGACCTCTCAGATCCGATCGCCGGCTCGCCTGTCTACCCGATTGGGAGCAGGGTCAACGAGGCCGGACGGCTCGAGGTCGGTGGCTGCGATCTGGTCGAGATCGCGGCTGAGTTCGGCACCCCCGCTTACGTCTACGCGCCCGAGGACATCCGCGCCCGCGCCCGTTCCTTCCTCGACGCCTTCTCGAGGCGCACCGACTCCTTCGAGGTTTTGTTCGCCAGTAAGGCAGCCCCGGTTACGGCGATCTATGAACTCTGCCGGGAGGCGGGACTCTCCGTTGACGTCGCCTCGGGCGGCGAGCTGCATATGGCGCTGCGCGCCGGCTTCGATCCGGAGCGGATCTTCATGCACGGCAACAACAAGACCGAGCGGGAGCTCCGCTACGCGTTCGAGTCCGGCGTCGGCTGCCTCGTGCTCGATTCCTTCGACGAGATCGCCCGGGCCGATGCGCTGCTCGATCGCCCTCAGCGCGTGCTGCTCAGACTTACCCCGGGGATCAAACCCTCGACCCACTCCCATATCCAGACCGGGCAGCTCGATTCAAAGTTCGGTTTCGGGCTTGCCGACGGACTTGCAGGCCGAGCGGTCGACGCGGTGGACAGCTCACGGAACCTGGAGCTCGTTGGCATCCACGCCCACATCGGCTCCCAGATCTTCGAGCTCGAGCCCTACCTGGAGGCGATCGAGGCGATGGCCGATTTCGCCCGCGACCTCGGCCCGGAGATCATCAATGTCGGTGGTGGTCTGGGGATCGCATATGCGGCCGAGGATCAGCCACCTTCGATCGACCGCTACGTCGACGTCAAGGTCGAGGGAATCCGGCGCCTGTTCGAGCGGGTTCCGAGGATCCTGATCGAGCCCGGGCGCTCGCTGGTCGGTAACGCCGGAGTGACGATCTACCGCCTTGGGACGGTCAAAGAGATCCCAGGCGTACGCACCTACGTCGCGGTCGACGGCGGCATGTCCGACAATCTCCGGCCGATGCTCTACGACGCCCGCTACGAGGCCTTGATCGCTGATCGCGCCGGCGCCGTCCCCGACCGCCGGGCTACCGTCGCCGGTATGCACTGCGAGTCCGGTGACGTGCTGGTTCGCGACGCGATGCTCGCCGACCCCACCGTTGGTGACGTACTTGTTACCCCGGCGACCGGCGCCTACGGTTATGCGATGGCGAACAACTACAACGGCGTCCCACGGCCGCCGGTGATCTTCTGCGAGGGCGGCCGAGCTGAACTCGTCGTGCGGCGGGAGAGCTGGGACGATCTGATGAGTCGCGATGTCTGAGGGCGCCAACGGCAGCAAGGTGGCGCGGATCGGCCTGCTCGGGCGGGGCACGGTCGGCAGCGCCTTCGCCGAGCTGATTGCCCAGCGGGGCAGCGCGGTCGAAGCGACCGCCGGCCGGCGACCGGAGATCAGCGGTGTGCTGCGTCGCAGCGAGGGGGACTTCGAGGAGATCCTCGCCGGCTCGGATCTGATCGTCGAGCTGATCGGCGGTATCGAGCCGGCCCGGGGCTACATGCTCGCCGCGATCGCCGCCGGCAAGCCCGTGGTCACCGCCAATAAGCAGCTCATCGCTCAGCATGGCGACGAGCTTTTCGCGGCGGCCCGGGAGGCCGGTGTCCAGCTCCGTTTCGAGGCCGCCGTCGCCGGCGCGATCCCGATCATCCGAGTTGTCCAGGAGAGCCTCGGCGCGCTCGAGATCGAGCGGATCTCTGGAATCGTCAACGGCACGACCAACTTCATTCTCAGCGAGATGGCGGCCACGGGAGCCGACTACGAGGAGGTGCTCGCCCGCGCCCAGGAGCTGGGATACGCGGAGGCCGATCCGACTGAGGACGTCAACGGCGCTGATGCCGCGGCGAAGATGGCGATCCTCGCCCGGCTCGCTTTCGATACCCCGGTCAGCCTCGGGAACGTCTCCTTCGAGGGGATCGAGGAGATCCGACCCGATGACATCGCCTACGCCAGCGAGCTCGGTCTTTCCCTGAAGCTACTCGGGGTCGCCGAGCGACACGGCGACGCGATCAGCGCCCGCGTCTTCCCCTGCTTCCTCTACGGAGGTCATCCCCTGGCCCCGGTCGAGGGTCCTTTCAATGCGATCACGGTTGAGGCGCCGTCGATTACCGAGATCACGATGTCGGGTCCCGGAGCGGGCGGGATCGAGACCGCCTCGGCGGTACTCGGCGACGTTGTCTCGATCCTCGCCGGTGATGCCCCCGTGCATCAGCCCGGCGAGCCCCTGAATATCCGCCGCGATCTCGACTCGTCCTTCTACCTGCACTTGGAGGTTGCCGATCGGCCCGGCGTGCTGGCCTCGATCGCGGAGGTGCTGGGGCGCAACGGCCTTTCGGTCAAGAGCGTCGTCCAGCGCGGGCTCGGTGATGAGGCTCGGCTGGTGATGATCCTCCACCGCGCGGCCGAGGCCAGCTTTTATGCGGCGGTCGATGAGATCGCCGGTCTCGAGTTCATGCGCGCCGCCCCGCGGGCGATCAGGGTGATCGAGAAGGAGTACGTCTAATGCGGAGCGGGGGTCCCACATGGCACCCGGTGTGATCGAGCGCTATCGCGATCGACTGCCGATCGCGGCGGGCGACCCCGTCGTCTCCTTGAACGAGGGCTCGACCCCGCTGATCCCAGCCCCGCGTCTGTCCGAGCGGCTCGGCATTACGGCCCACCTCAAATTCGAAGGGGCCAACCCGACCGGGTCATTCAAGGATCGGGGGATGACGGTGGCCGTCTCCCGCGCGGTCGCTGCCGGGGCCGAAGCCGTGATCTGTGCCTCGACCGGAAACACCGCGGCGAGCACCGCCGCCTACGCCGCACGGGCCGGGTTGCGCGGCGCCGTGATCGTCCCCGAGGGGAAGATCGCGATCGGCAAGCTCGCCCAGGCGCTGATACACGGTGCTCGGGTGGTCGCGTTGCGGGGCAACTTCGACGACGCCCTGAGGGTCGTCCGGGAGCTCGCCTCGGCGCACCCGATCGAGCTGGTCAACTCCGTCAACCCGTTCAGGATCGAGGGCCAGAAGACCGCTGCCTTTGAGGTTTGCGACGAACTCGGCACGGCGCCCGACGCGCTCGCGATCCCGGTGGGCAATGCGGGCAATGTGACGGCCTGGTGGAAGGGCTTCGGAGAGTACGGTGAGGCGCCGATCCTCTACGGGTTCCAGGCTGAGGGAGCGGCGCCGCTGGTGCTTGGGGCACCCGTCGAGAGGCCGGAGACCGTCGCCTCCGCGATCCGGATCGGCAATCCAGCCAGATGGGAGGAGGCGATGGGGGCCTTCACGGACTCGCGCGGGCGTGTGGCCGCCGTTTCCGACCGGCAGATCCTCGACGCCTACCATTTCCTTGCCACCGAGGAAGGGGTTTTCTGCGAGCCGGCCTCGGCCGCCTCGGTCGCGGGCCTGTTGACGCACGGCTTGCCGGTCGTCGAAGGCGCGGCGGCCCCCGAGAGCATCGTCTGTGTGCTCACCGGACACGGCCTCAAAGACCCAGACACGGCGCTCGGCAAGGCACCGGCCGTGATCGCTTGTGAGCCGACGACCACGGCCGTCGAGAAGATCGTCTTCGCGCCCTCCTAAGCGGGGCGCTCGGAGTGTGGCTAAGGTAGCGACGGGGGTATGGAGAACGATTCGTCAGGTGTTCAGCGGCCCCGCCTGGGTCTCCCCGGTGGGGTCCTCGTCGTCGGCTTCGACGCGTCGCTGAACGTCAGCAACATCAGCGCTGCCGACGGCGACTTTGCTGCGGGGATACTGGGCAAGCCTCTGGCGACGGCCCTCGCCGTCAGGGATGCCCAGGGACTGCAACGGGCCGCGGGGGATGCGCTCGGCGGCCGGCAATTGACCGTCAGGTGCGTGAGCCCGGGCGGCGCCGGGGAGCTGGTAATCCGCCTCGGGCCTGATCCCGGGATGCCGGGCTGCGGCCTGGCGGTCGCCCTTGAGTCAGGCGACGGCCCCGACGGCGTCGGTGAGTTCGGCCGGAGCCGAGCCGAGGAGTTCGAGCTGATCTCGATCGTGGCTCGGGAGCTGGCACGGAATACCCACCCCGACGAAGTCAAGATGAGCGTCTGCGAGATGGCGCTCTCGGTATGCGGGGCCGAGCGGGCGGTCCTCTTCGAGCCCGATGAATCCGGCCAGGTGCTGCGAGCGACGGCGGCGGCCGGAGTTGAGGCGGGCGAGGCCGAGCTGTCGATGAACGAGAACTCGACTCCGGTGATGGCCGTTCGCACCAACACTTCCCGCTTCACGGTCGATGCCGCTGCGGAGTCGGCGACCATCGCTCGCTTTCTGGAGAACGCGGGAGTGGCCTCTGCGCTCTGGCAGCCGGTCGCCCGCGGTCGCACCGTCCGGGGCGTCCTGATGCTCGGGTGGCGCCGACCACTGGAGCGGATCGATGATCGCTCCGCCCGTTTGCTCGAGGTGGTCTCGATCGAAGCCGCCGTCGCTCTTGACCGGGGCATGGCGTTTGGCCGGCTGATATCGATGGCGGCAACCGACCCGCTCACCGGACTGCCGAACCGGCGCACCTGGGAGGACGCGCTCAGGCGAGAGATGGCGCGGGCAGCCCGCGAAGGGACGCCGCTCGCGGTGTCGATGATCGACCTCGACGGGTTCAAGGCTTTCAACGACAGCCACGGTCATCCGGCCGGGGATCGAGTCCTGAGGCTGGTCGCCGACTTGTGGCGGCCGATCATCCGTGCGACCGATTCGCTCGGTCGCTTGGGTGGCGACGAGTTCGCGATCGTTTCCCCCAACTGCGACCCGCAGCGCGCAGTCGATCTGCTCGACCGACTGCGCGATGTCCCGAACGCACCGATGGCGTTCTGCTCCGGCGTCGTTGTCTGGGACGGCAACGAGGATCGCTCGGCGCTGATTGCGCGTGCCGATCGCGCGCTGTATGAGGCGAAGGCAGCCGGGCCCGCCACGACCCGCTTCGGCGGCTGAAGGCGGGCGGGCGCCGGCTCCGCCCTGCAACGTCTCGCCTCGGTTATGGGCCCCGGCCACGCCAAGGCCGTGGCCTAATGGCTAGGGACGCTGGCGCCGATAAAGCCTATGTCAGCCTGGTCTCCCGCGGCGGAAGGAGACGTGGGCGGGGGTCGTCGTTCTGCTGAAAGGAGCTGGTCGCTTGTCTTATGATTGCCGCGGAGTTCGAAACGAGGAGATGCGATGAAAGAGTTCACCTGCGGCTCGGTTGTACCGGGTTGCGATGCCCGATTCACCGGCGAGACCGAGGAGGAGATTCTGGCTCAGATTCCCGCCCACGCCGCCGAGGCTCACGGTATGACCGAGATTCCACCCGAAGTGGTCGAGCAGGTCAAAGCCAAGATCGCCGACACGGCCTAAGGGCACCAGATCTCATAGGGGCGGAGATGGGGGCCACTCTGGACGCGGTCCAGGGTGGAGGGGCGCGATGCTGACCACGGCGAGCGCCGCCGCCGCCGCGATTGCGGCAGCCCTGCTGATCTTCGTCCTGTTCTCACGTGCCCGGCTGCGTGAGCGCCGTTACCGAACGCTGCTCGACAACCTCCCGCAGACGTCGGTGATCCTGTTTGATCGTTCGCTCAGCCTCCGCCTCGTGGTCGGTCCCTCCTTGCGGAAGAGCGGTCTTGACCCCGATCGGATCGAGGGCCGTCGGCTGAAGGAGGTGGTTCCAGGTGTGCAGGGGGAGATCCTCAGCCGCCATTACGCAGCGGCGCTGCGCGGCGAGAGCCGCTCGCTGGAGTACACGTCGGTCCTCGACGGCAGGGACTACTGGGTCCGGGTGTTGCCCGTGAGGGAGGGGGAGGAGATCGTCGGTGGGATGGCAATCTCCCAGGACATCAGCGATCGCAAGCTTGTTGAGCAGGAGCGCGACCTGGCCGAAAGCCGCCGTCGGCTGATGATCGATGCGATGAGCCAGGCCTACGTGGCGATCGACTCGCAGGGACGGATCACCGACTGGAACGCAGGGGCGACGAAGACCTTTGGGTACAGCCGCGAGGAGGCGATCGACAGGCCGGCCACGCAGACGATCATTCCCCCCGAGGATCACGCCGAGTTCGACGCACTGATCGAGCGCATTGCTCGCCGCAAGCGACAGGGTCAGCACCTCGATCTTCGAACCGAACGGAACGCCCTGCACCAAGACGGACACACCTTCCCCGTCGAGCTTGCGGCGGCAACGATGGAGCATCGCGGCGAGGTCTTCCTACACGCCTTCATGCACGACATCACCGAGCGCAAACGTGCGGAGGCCACAACGCGGATCCATGCCGCCGATGTTGAGGCGATCTCGGAAGCGACCGGGGCGCTCGCGCGCAGCACCGTGCGCGACGAAGCGCGCACCTCGATCTGCCGCGCCGCGAAATCGATCGCGGGGGCGCAGGTTGCGATGCTCTTCGAGCCCGACGCCGACGGAGCCGGTTTGCGGGTCACCGCCGCCCTAGGGTCTGCGGTGGGCTCGGGACTGCTGTCGTTCGACGACAGCCCCTCCGGTGCGGTTCAAGCCTTCAAGACCAGGGCCATGCTGTTCATCTCCGACCTCGAGCGTGACCGCGGAGCGGACGAGTCGATGATCCACAACACGGGCATGGCTTCGGCCCTGTGGGTCCCCGTCCAGCTTGATGACAACTCCCTCGGGGTTATTGCGGTCGCCTGGAAGAGGCCGCACCCCGAGCTCTCCGACCGGGTCCGGCAGATGATGGGTCGGGTCGCCGTTGAGGCGGCGATTGCGATCGGGCGTACCGGGCTGCTCGACCGGCTCGCGTGGATGGCGATGACCGACGACCTCACCGGCCTGCCCAACCGCCGCGCCTGGGACCAGGAGCTGCGCCGCGAGTTGGCCCGGGCCCGGCGCGGGGGATCGCCTCTTACCGTGGCCATGGTCGACCTCGATTACTTCAAGGCATACAACGACAGGCTTGGTCATCAGGCCGGCGACCGCCTCCTGAGGGAGGCGGCCGAGGTCTGGCAGGATGCGCTGCGGGAGACCGACATGCTCGCCCGCTACGGCGGCGAGGAGTTCGCGGTCGCCTTGCCGAACTGCGATCAGGAAGCGGCGGCCGGCCTGATCGAGCGCCTCCGCGAGGAGACGCCATGGGGCGAGTCCTGTTCGGCCGGGCTGGCGACCTGGGATCGGCTGGAGAGTGCCGATCAGCTGGTTGGCCGCGCCGACCTTGCCCTCTACGCCGCCAAGCAGGCCGGCCGCGACCGCGCGCTCAGCGCCGAGATCATCGAGCGGGAATCAGCATCTAGCCCGGGACTCGGCACATAGGGGTCTTGATCGGTACGTCATCGGGGCCCACGCTGCCGATGTGGCGATCAGTGATCTTCGACCCGGGGGCGTTGGGACGTGGATGCTCGGCATCGTCGCCCCGCCCCGGTGTCTGGGATGTGGTGCGCTAGCCGGAGGCGGACTGCACGAACGGCTCTGCGGCCGCTGCCGGGTTGCCCTGTCCGCCGGCCCGCTCACGGCCGGCCCGCTCGAAGGGGTGGCGCAGGTGGTCGCAGCCGCCTTCTACAGCGGTCCGGCGGTGCGCCTGATCGCCGGGCTGAAGTCGGGCTCGACGCCCGCGGCGGCGGCGACGATGGCCGAGCTGCTCGCTGAGGCGCTGGCGCCGCCCCCGCCCGACTCGGTCCTGGTGCCCGTCGGGCCGGCGGCGAGCCGTCGGCTCCTCCGCGGCCTCGACCCGGCTCAGGAGCTGGCCCTGACGCTTGGGCAGCGTCTTGGGCTCCCCGTTCTGCCGCTGATCAGGCGGCTCGACCGCAGGCCCCAGCGCGGCCGCCGGCGTGAGGCGCGGCTCCACGATCCGCCGCGGTTCCAGGTTCTGGGCCCGCCGCCAATGCGAGCGCTGCTGGTCGATGACGTGCTGACGACCGGTGGCACCCTGCAGGCTTGCGCCGCAGCGCTCCGGGCAGCCGGCTCGGCCACGGTTTCGGCCGTCGTCTTCGCGCGCACCCCCCGACGAGGCCGACCTCTTCGACCAACAGCGTCGGAGGATTAGGATCAATCCAGGCGGCTAGGGGACGACGCTGCATGCGCGACGGAAGCAGCCCGTTGAGCGGCTGAGGAGCTGTCGCCGTAGCCCGACCAAGACCCCGCCCGCGTCGGCAAGCTCGCCCTGCAGGCTTAGTACGCTGAACGGATGGCCAAAGGTATAGGACTCATAGATCGCGCGCTGCGGATGGGGGAGAGCAAGCAGTTCCGTGAGTTCCACAAGCGGGTCGAAGCGATCAATCGCTACGAGCCTGAGATGGAGTTGCTCGACGACGCGGAGGTGCTCGCCGAGGCGGACAAGCTGCGGGAGCGGGCCGGCAACGGCGAGTCGCTCGATGACCTGCTTCCGGAGGCCTTCGCGCTCTGCCGGGAGGCCGCCAAGCGGACCCTGGGTCAACGCCACTACGACGTGCAGTTGATCGGCGGTCAGGTCCTGCACTCGGGCGCGATCGCGGAGATGAAGACGGGCGAGGGCAAGACGCTGACCGCAACCCTGGCTGTGTTCTTGAACACGCTCGCCGGCAAGAGCGTGCACGTCGTCACGGTCAACGACTATCTCGCCCGCCGCGACGCGGAGTGGATGAGCCCGATCTATCAAGCCCTCGGCGTCAAGGTCGGCGTGATCCAGGACACCGATCTGCCCGACTACGGAGACCGCCGCCACGCCGCCTATGCGGCCGACGTCACCTACGGAACCAACTCCGAGTTCGGCTTCGATTACCTGCGGGACAACATGGCCGCGTCGCTCGAGCAGTGCTTCCAGCGCGATCACAACTTCGCCGTCGTTGATGAGGTCGACAACATCCTCATCGACGAGGCGCGAACGCCTCTGATCATCTCTGGGGCCCCCGAGCAGGCCGCCGAGCTCTACCACACGTTCGCCCGCTTGGCCAAACAGATGACGGGCGCGGAGTCGAAGCCAAAGCTGAAGGCCCTGGGTGAATCCAAGGACACCTCTGAGGCCGACTACGACTACGAGTTCGACGAGAAACACAAGACCGTCGCGCCGACCGAGCGGGGGGTCGAGAAGGCGGAGAACTTCCTCGGCGTCGAGAACCTCTACCTCTCCGAGCACGGCACGCTCGTCAACCACCTGGTCCAATCACTGAAAGCCGAGTCGCTTTACCGGCGCGACAAGGACTACGCCGTCGTCGACGGCCAGGTGATGATCATCGACGAGTTCACCGGTCGGATCCTCGAGGGGCGCCGCTGGTCGGACGGCCTGCATCAAGCGGTCGAGGCGAAGGAGGGTGTCGCGCCGAAGGAGGAGAACCAGACTCTGGCGACGATCACCCTGCAGAACTACTTCCGCTTCTACGACAAGCTCAGCGGCATGACCGGCACGGCGCTGACCGAGGCAACCGAGTTCATGAAGATCTACAAGATGGCGGTCGTCGACATCCCGACCAACCAGGAGATGGTCCGCGAGGATCACAACGATCAGATCTACAAGACCAAAGACGGCAAGTGGAAGGCGGTCGTCGAGGAAATCGCCGAGCGCAACGAGACAGGCCAGCCGATCCTCGTCGGCACCGTCTCGGTCGAGGTCTCGGAGATGCTCTCCGAGCAGCTCAAACGCCGCGGCGTCAAGCACGTGGTCCTCAACGCAAAGCCCGAGTACGCCCAACGGGAGGGCGAGACTGTCGCCCTCGCGGGCCGCATCGGCGCGGTCACGATCGCGACCAACATGGCGGGCCGCGGCGTCGACATCAAGCTCGGCGGCGACCCTGAGCAGATGGCCCTGCATGAGTTGCACAAACTTGGGATCAAGGAGGACGATCCGAGCTGGGAGGAGGAGCTCGAGGCGCTGGCCAAGAGCCTCGATCCGAAGTGCAAGGAGGAGGGTGACAAGGTCCGCGAGGTTGGCGGCCTCTACATCTGTGGCACTGAGCGGCACGAGTCGCGCCGCATCGACAACCAGCTCCGCGGGCGGTCGGGGCGTCAGGGCGACCCCGGGGTGACCCGCTTCTTCCTCAGCGCCGAGGACGATCTTGTCCGCCTCTTCGCCGGCGATCGGATCTACCGGATACTCGACCGGCTCGGACCCGTCGATGAGGACGGCACCGAGTACCCGCTCGAGGCGAAGCTGCTGAGCAAACAGATCGAGTCGGCGCAGAAGAAGGTCGAGGAGCAGAACTTCCTCACCCGCAAACGAGTCCTCGAGTACGACGACGTGATGAACGAACAGCGGCGGGTGGTCTACAAGTACCGCCGCGAGATCCTCGAGGGTCGCGACATGGGCGAGATCGCCCGCGAGCAGATCGAGGGCCTGATCCGTAACAAGGTCAGCGAGTACACCCAGTCGGACGTCTTTGAAGAGTGGGACCTTGGGGGCTTGGCGACCCTGATGGCGACGATGTGGCCGCTCGCTGAGGACCTCTCGGAGGTCGAGCCCGACTCCTCCAGCCGCGAGAACATCGGCGAGCTGCTTGTCGACGATGCGCTAGGCGCATACGACGAGCGCGAGGACGAGTTCGGCGAAGAGCTGATGCGGGCGCTCGAGCGCCACATCCTGCTGCAGATCATCGACACGCGCTGGAAGGAACATCTGCACGAGATGGACTACCTGCGCGAGGGCATCCACCTGCGCGGGTTCGCGCAGATCGATCCGCTCGTCGCCTACAAGAACGAGGGCTTCCTGATGTTCGAGTCACTGATGGACTCGATCTGGGAGGAGTACACGCGGATGATCTTCCACGTCAACGTCGAGCTGCAGCCGAGCGATGTCGAGGAGCAGTTCGGTCCCACCCAGCAGGCGACCGATATCGACTACTCGGGCGGCACCGAGGCAGACCAGCCCTCGGCCTTGCGCCAAGCGGCCGCGGGAGCCGGGGGCGCGGCTGCAGTGGCGGGCGCCGCCGCGGTAACCCAGGGCGGCGCCGGGAACGGCGCCCCTGAGAACCCGGAGACGGTGGTCAAGTCCGAGCAGGAGAAGATCGGCCGCAACGATCCCTGCTGGTGCGGATCCGGCAAGAAGTACAAGAAGTGTCACGGCGCCTGAAGGAGGCGTTCGGCATCGGGGGATAGGGTGGCGATCGTCGGGCCCCAGACCCGGCGGCACCGCTCCCAGCCCGCCCCGATCACGGGGTTCTCCGTTCCCCGCAGCGGATAGGCTCGCGGCGTGATCGTCTACGGCTCCGAGGTCTCCTACTTCACCGGCAAGTTCGAGGCCTACCTGCGCTTCAAGGAGATCCCCTACGAGCGGCGGCCGCTCGGCGTCTACCACTATCTGTGGAAGATTCGGCGCAAGCTCGGAGTCGCCCAGCTGCCCACCGTCGAGCTGCCGGGTGGGCGCTGGATGAGCGATACGACGCCGATGATCGCCTGGCTCGAGCAGCAGCACCCGACCCCGCCGGTGATTCCCAGCGATCCGCTGCAACGGTTCTTCGCCCTGCTGATCGAGGACTTCGGCGACGAGTGGCTCTGGCGACCGGCGATGCATTACCGCTGGGACAACGCCTTCGACCGGCATCTGCTCTCCGCGGAGTTGGCCTCCGAGCTGGTACGACTGCCGCTGCCGCTTGCAGTCCGCCGCCGCTGGATCGCCTGGCGGCAGGCCCGGTTGTTCGTCCGCGGGGACGGCGTTGACCGGCACACCCGTCCGCACATGGATGCTGCTTACACCCGGGTTCTCGACCGGCTCGAGCCCGTCTTCGGGGGGCGCCCCTTCCTCTTTGGCGAGCGGCCGACGGTTGCCGATTACGGTCTTTTCGGCTCGATGTTCCGCCACTTCTCGCTCGATCCGACGCCGGCGCGGATCATGCGAGACCGGGCGCCTTCGGTCTACGAGTGGGTGGCCCGCACCTGGAACGCGCGGGCGAGCCGGATCGGCTCCCAGGAGTTGCTCGGAGGGCTACCCGAGGATCTCGGGCCACTGCTGAGGGAGAGCGGCGAGACGCACCTCGAGATGCTGGCGGCGAACGCCGAAGCCCACGGCGCAGGGCAAAGCCACCATGATTTCCGCGTCCAAGGCGTCGGCTATGAGCGGGTGCCGACAAGCGCCTACCGGGTCTGGGCGCTGGAGCAACTGCGTCGCAACTTCCGCCGGCTGCCGCCCGAGCCGCGCGAGCGGGTTGAGCACCTGCTCAAGGCCCACGGCTGCTGGGTGCCGTTGTGGCGGGTCGGGGAGCTTGACTCCGGTCACGACCGCGACGGGCGGGCCCCGTTTGGTCCCGGGATCCGCATGGTGCGGGACTGACGTGGCCGAGGCTCGCGGCCCCTGGACTCGGCCTCAGGGCCGCCGATCTGGATCAGTAGTCCACCCGGTCCCACTCCCGTAGCCGGTGCGGGCGCCCAGAGTCGGGGCCGTGAGTACGGTTCGGGGCGAGCCGCCCGGTGTCGGGGGCGGGGTTGATGACGCAGAGGGAGAGATGATCAGAGACCTACCAGCGCCGGGGGCCGAGAGTCCTGTAGCGAAGGCTCGAGCGGCGTCATCTGTGCTGCTGCTGATCACGGTGGCGGTGTTGCTGGGTGTCGCGGCGACCGCGGAGGCCGCCTCGAAGACGGTGCACATCAGGGGCAAGGCCTACAGCTTCAATCATGCCGAGATCCACCTTGTCGGCGCCACGATCCGCGTGCGCGAGATGCCGGGGCGCTCGGCGGTCACCGACGCCAACGGGGACTATGACCTCGAGGTTCCCGATGACGCCACGATCACCCCCTACATCGATCCGGGCCCGGGCTTCAACGAGATCGACCTGCAGACCTTCCACACCCGCGGGCAGAACATCAGGAACGCCAACTTCCAGACGCCGGCCGATCTCGAGTACCAGGGGCTGGCCGCGCTGCTGGGGGTCGAGCTTGGACCCGACGGTCGGCCTACGGAGTGCGTGGTGGTGACAACGGTCTCGGCCCGCGATGTGCGCGGCGTTCCCTTCGATACCTTCGTCGAGCGCACTCCGCACGGAGTCGCGGGGGCGACCGCCAGCACGGTTCCAGCGCTGCCGGGGCCGACCTACTTCAACGATGCGGTGATCCCTGATCCGGCCCAGACCGAGTCCTCCGGGGACGGGGGGATCGTCTGGGACCGAGTTCCAGCCGGCACCTACAGGTTCCTGGCCCAGCACCCGAGCACGGCGTTCGCGAGCTTTCTCGCCACCTGCGAGCCGGGCCGCGTCGTCAACGCCAACCCGCCGTGGGGCATGTACGAGCTGGCGGTGGGCGAGGAGCCGCTTGGCGCCGGCATCGTCGCCGCCTCGGTGGAGAAGCCGAGGGCGGTACGCAGCGGCAAGCGGGATCGGTTCGTGCAGCTCCGGGTCGAGACGGCCGAGGGCATCGGCGTTCGGACGGTGCTGCGCAAAGCCGGCGAGCGGGTTGCGCGAAAGACCGTCTCGAACCTGCAGCGCGGGAGCCTCAGGCTGAGGCTGCGAATCGGGCAGCGGGTCAGGCCCGGCCGAGCGCTGGTCAGGACCAGGCTTCTCGACGCGGCCGGCGACCGTGTCATCGACAAACGCAGGATCAGACTGCCGAGGGCCGGGCGCCGCGGCTGAACCGCCTCCCGGGAGGCGCTGGCTGTAGCCTCCCGCTCCGATGACAGAGGCACCAGACACCGGCGCCCGCATCGCGGAGGTCCGCGAGCAGTTGACGCTGCTCCGGGACTACCTTTGACCCGGCGGAACTGAAGACCGAGATCGAGCGGCTCGAGGCCGGGATGCAGGCGCCCGGCTTCTGGGATGACCAGGAGGCGGCGGCGAAGACCTCGGCGGCTCACGTTCGCACGAAGCGCAAGCTGGAGCTCTGGGAGGGGATTTCGGCCGACGGCGAGGACCTCGGGGAGCTGGCCGAGATGGCCGCCGAGGACGAGGAGATGGCGGCCGAGCTCGACTCCCAGCTGACCTCGATCGAGGGCCGATTGGGGGAGCTCGAGGAGGAGCGTCTGTTCAGCGGTGAGTACGACTCCGGCGATGCGGTGGTGACCGTGCGGGCTGGGGCCGGCGGCACCGACTCCCAGGACTGGGCCGAGATGCTGCTGCGCATGTACCTGCGCTGGTCCGATCGCCGCGGCTTCAAGGTTGAGATGAAGGAGGCCGCAGAAGGCGAGGAGGCTGGGATCAAGTCGGCGACGATGCTCGCCCGCGGCGAGAATGCTTACGGTCTGTTCAGCGCCGAGCGCGGTGTGCACCGGCTGGTCCGGATATCCCCCTTCGACTCGCAGTCGCGGCGCCACACCGCCTTCGCTCAGCTCGATGTCGCGCCGCTGGTCTCCGATGAGGTTGAGGTCGGACTCGACGAGGCCGACATCCGCGTCGATACGTACCGAGCGTCGGGGGCCGGCGGCCAGCACGTCAACAAGACCGATTCCGCGGTCCGGCTCACCCACGTGCCGAGCGGGATCGTCGTGCAATGTCAGAACGAGCGCTCGCAGACGCAGAACAAGGCGACGGCGATGCAGATGCTCCGCGCCCGACTGCTGGCCGAGGAAGAACGCAAGCAGGCCGAGGAGGTGGCCGTCGAGCGTGGCGAGCAGAAGGCGGTCGAGTGGGGCTCGCAGATCCGCAGCTACACGCTTCATCCCACCACGCGGGTCAAGGATCACCGCACCAATCACGAGGTCGGCGATGCACGGCGGGTGCTCGACGGCGACCTCGATGGATTCATCCGCAGCTACCTGCTGCAGGCCGCGGCCGCGCACAGCGCCTGAGCGGTTAGTTCCCCCGCCTACGATGCGTTCCGGCTCGGGTACCTTGGAGGGGTGCCCCAGCGAGTCTCAGTCGGTCTCTCCGACCTACCGAACACGATCGATGCCTTTGCCGATGCCGCCGAGCTCGCGCGCTCGGGTTTGAGCGGTCCCGCGGATCTCTGCCTCGCCTTCGTTGGCGCCCACCACGTCGGTCAAATCGAAGCGGGAATGATCGAGATTGCGGCTCGGCTGCAGCCCGAGGTGATGTTCGGTTGCAGCGCCGCCGGGGTCGTCGGACCGGGGCGCGAGCTCGAGGCGGGGCCCGGCGCTGTCGTCTGGGCAGCCGAGCTCCCCGGTGCCGAGATCGAGAGCTTCGAGGTCAGCGGCGAGCAGGGAGCGGACCCAGACGAGCTCGAAGGTCTGCCCGCCCCCGCCCGCGCCGCCGATGCCGTGATCGTGCTCGCCGATCCGTACAGCTTTGCGGCGGGCCCGCTGCTCAGGCGTCTCAACGCGGAGCGTCCCGGGACGCCGGTGCTCGGCGGCCTTGCCAGCGCAGCAATCGAGGGATCGGCCCCGCTCCTGCTCGACGGCGAGGTGAGCGACGCCGGCGCCGTCGGCTGTCTTCTCCGCGGCGTCGACCTGACCCCCTGTGTCTCGCAGGGAGCAACTCCCGTCGGGCCCGAGATCGCGATCACGGCCGCGGACGGCAACGTGATCCGCGAGCTGGCCTTCAAGCCCGCCCTGGAGCGGCTCGGTGAGGTGGTCGCGAGCCTCGATGAGGGCGAGCGCCGGCAGGCCGCCGAGGGAATGCTGATCGGCGTCGTGATCGATGAGAATCGGCCTGAGCATGAGCGCGGTGATTTTCTCGTCCGCCCGATCGTCGGCGGCGATCGGGAGTCGGGGGCCGTCGCGATCGGCGAGCGCGTACGGGTCGGGCAGACGGTCCGCATGCACGTCCGCGACGGAGTCTCCGCCGACGCAGATCTTCGCGAAGCGCTTGCGCTGCAGGCCGGCGCTCTGGGGTCGGCGGGAGCGGCCGGAGTCTTGATGTTCACCTGTAATGGACGCGGGCGCGGCATGTTCGGCGTCGGCGACCACGATGCCGACGCGGTGGAGGACGCACTCGGGGTGCCCGTGGGTGGGTTCTTCTGCGCCGGTGAGATCGGCCCCGTCGGCGGTCGCAACTTCCTCCACGGCTTCACCGCGACGCTGGCGGTGTTCGCCGCCGGCTGAGACCGCTCGACGCCGCGGTGGCGAGCCCGGCCCTGCGGATACCCTGCTGACATGGGTGACCCCAAAGCGCTCGAGCAGCTCGTTGCCAGGGCGCTCGAGGAGGACATCGGCAGTGGCGACTTGACCACCGAGGCCACGGTTCCGGCGGCCGCCCGCGCCCGGGCCCGGATCATGCAGAAACAGCCGGGGATCGTCTTCGGGCTGCCTGCGGCCCGTGAGGTGTTCCGGCAGACCGAGGCCGGGGAGCTCGACCTGCTGATGGTCGAGGGCCAATGGCGCGACGCGGTCCCGGCCGAGGTCGCCTTGATCAGCGGTCAGGCTCGGGCCCTGCTGGCGGCCGAGCGCGTTGCGCTGAACCTGCTCGGCCATCTCTCAGGGGTCGCGACGCTGACGGCGCGCTTCGTCGAGGCCGCCCGTGCGCAGGGGGGCCGGGCGGCGATTCTCGATACGAGAAAGACGACGCCCGGGCTGCGTGCTCTGGAGAAGGCCGCGGTTCGCTCCGGAGGCGGGCGCAATCATCGCGCCGGCCTCTATGACGCGATCTTGATCAAGGAGAACCACATCGCGCTCGCGGGCGGACTCGGGGCCGCGCTCGCGGCCGCCCGTCGGGCCCAGCCGGGTCAGGCGCTCGAGGTTGAGTGCCGGGACGCTGCCGAGGTCGGGGTGGCGCTGCAGGCCGGCGCTGACCGCCTGCTGCTCGACAACATGGATCTCGACGGGCTGTCGGCTGCCGTCGCCGCCCGCGATCAGGCCGGCAGCGGGGCTGAGCTGGAGGCGTCGGGAGGCGTCTCGCTGGAGACCGTCGCCGCGATCTCCGCGACCGGCGTGGAGTTCATCTCGGTCGGTGCCTTGACCCATTCGGCGCCGAGCCTCGATCTTTCGATGCTGGTGGAGCCGGCGTGAGCGCCGGCCTCGAGCCGGGGTCGGAGTTCGTCGGCCACAGGATCGAGGCCGAGCTGGGCCGGGGTGGGATGGGGGTCGTCTTCCTCGCGCGCCACATCGCCCTCGACCGCAGACGGGCGCTGAAGGTGCTGGCCCCCGAGCTCGGCCGCGATGCGACCTTCGCCGAGCGATTCAGGCGCGAGTCCCGCCTGGCGGCGGCGATCGAGCACCCGAACGTGGTCACGATCCATCACGCCGGGGAGGAGGATGGCCATCTGTACCTGGCGATGCAATATGTCGAGGGCACGGATCTGCAGCGCGAGATCGCCCGCGGCCCGCTCGAGGGGGTGCGGGTCGCCGCGATCGTCGCCGGGTTGGCGGCCGGGCTCGACGCTGCCCATGCCCGCGGTCTGATCCATCGGGACGTGAAGCCCGCCAACGTCCTGCTGAGCTCGCCGGTTGACGGACTTGACCACCCGTACCTGACCGATTTCGGGATCAGCAAGCTCGCCACGGCGACCGATCCCGATGCTCAGACCGAGGCGGCGCTGACCAGCACCGGCGCCGTTCTCGGTACGACCGACTACATGAGTCCCGAGCAGATCGAGGGACAGGATCTAACCCCCCAATCTGACGTCTACGCCCTCGCCTGCGTCGCCTTCCACGCGCTGACCGGCCAGGCGCCCTTCCGTCGCGAGACCGCCGTGGCGACGATGATGGCCCACGCCCGGACCGAGCGGCCGGCGGCGAGTGAGGCGCTGCCGGGCCTGGCTCCGGAGATCGACGAGGTCCTGCGGCGCGGGATGGCGATCGAGCCCGCCGACCGGCCCGCCGGCGCCCTGGCCTTCGCGGCCGCACTGGCCGAGGCGATTCCGGCGGCGGCGCCCGTCGTCGGCCTCCCGGCGCCGCCGGCCGCCGCCGCCCGCTCTGGCTCGGAGGGCTCACGCTGGGTACCACGTCTGGCGGGGGCGCTCGCCCTGCTCATCGTCGTTGGCCTCGCGGTGCTGGCGCTGAGCGGCCGCGACAAGGGGGGGCCTGCCCCGGAAGGGCAGGCGGGCCCTCCTCCGGGGATGGAGGCGGAGCCGGTGGACGCGGATGCAACCATTCCGGTCGGCGCTGAGCCGGCGGGCATCGCGGTCGGCAACCTCAAGGTCTGGGTGGCCAGTCGCCGGGCCGGAGCCGTCTTCGGGATCGATCCCGAGCGCGACGAGCAGGAGGGCCCCCCGATCCCTTTGACCGGTGCGAAAGCGGTTGCCGTCGGCCACGGGTCGATCTGGGCCGTCGGCGCGGGCACGGTGACGCGCCTTGATCCCGGCGAGGCCAGGCTGACGCCGATCGCCGGCTTTATCGATCCCGCCGATATTGCGGTCGACGGCAACTCCGTCTGGGTTACCGATCAGCGGGTTCCGGGAGTGGATGGGCCCGGGCCCGGGCGTCTGGTCGAGATCGACCCGGCGGTGAACGAGATCGCGGGTGAGATCCCGGTCGGGGTCGATCCACGCTCGGTTGCCGTCGGCGAGGGCTACGTCTGGGTGGCCAACGCCGACGATCGCACTGTCAGCAAGGTGGATCCGGGCTCTCGGGACCCGGTGGGGAGGCCGATTGACGCGGGCTCGCGGCCGACGGACATCGCCGTCGGAGAGGGGGCGGTTTGGGTTACCGACGTTCAACGAGGTGAGCTGCTGGAGATCGACCCCGGGGATGGAACTCCGATCGGTGAGCCGATCGTCGTCGGTGCCAGGCCACGTGGCCTGGCGGTCGGGGCGGGCTCGGTCTGGGTGGCCAGCGGAGAGGAGAGCTCGGTCTGGGAGATCGACCCCTCCAGCGGAGAGTTGGTCGAGCCGATTCGGCTCGTCGGCAACGAACCCGCCGATCTCGCGGTCGGCGCCGGTGCCGTCTGGACGGCCAACTTCGGCGGCGGCTCGGTCAGCCGCATCGCCCCTTAGAAGCATGGTCTGAGTTCCGGGTCAGCCGAAGTCGCTGGGCCGCACGGCGCCGGTCTGCAGCGCCTGCTCGGCGAGTTTGACCCGCTTCCGGTTCTGTGGCAGGTCGCCGAGCTCGAACTTCTCGAACAGCACCCGCAGATGCCCCTTGACGGCGTCGATCGAGAGAAAGACCTCCTCGGCGATCTGTCTGTTGGTCGCCGCGCTCGCGAACGACTCGCCCCCGGCGAACGGCCTGCAGAGAGCGATCAGGACATTGCGCTGGGCATCGGTCAGCTCCCGCGCGGCGCTCGTTCCCTGCGCCGCTCGGGTCGGCCCGGGACCGTCGTCGCCCTCTGCCCTGGGATCTCGGAAGAGGAGGCCGCTGTCGCCGATCCCGATCAGGTCCTTGTTGGTCAGTCGGCGCCGGGCGCCGACCCGCTCGCCGTTGACGAACGTCCCGTTCGTCGAGAGCCCGTCGTCGGCGATCACCCAAGCCTCGCCAACCCGCTCGAGCTCAGCATGCACGCGGGAGACCTGGTCGTCACCCTCGAGGTCGACGTCGACCTCGTCCCCGCGACCGATCGTCAGCCGCTCGGCCGTCAGCGGCAGAACGAACTGCTCCCCGGCCGGCTCGCGCCAGACGACGAACGGGGTGCCGGCGGCCTCCACCTTGATCTGCGCCTTGAGCTCCACCGCCGACTGCCCGGCGGTTGGGTTCGCGTGGGCCATGGGTCGACGATACCCAGCCGAACGGCAGCTGGTTGCCGACTGCTATTTGAGCAACCGGGAGAGCCGGCGGTCGGCGAAGCGTTTACCGTCGTTCTGCTCAGCCGGGCAATAGCAGGTGATGTGATCGGAGTAGTGGATCGCGGCGATCGCATCGCCGCAACGCGGGCAGGGCTCGCCCTCGCGCCGGTGGACCTGCAGGGGCATCGGCATCTTGTCGGGGATCGTCTCGCCGATGACCTCCTCGTAGTGGTCGATCGCCGCGCCGAGCACGGCGAGCGCCGAGTGCAGGCGCTCGACGTCACCCGCGTCCAGCTCCGAGCCCTTCTTGAACGGCGATAGCTTCGCCTCCCAGAGGATCTCGTCGACCCAGGAGCGACCGATACCGGCGATCGTTCGCTGGGCGCGGAGCAGGGGGTGCAGGTGCCGGGGCTGGTCGAGCGCCACGCGCAACGTCTCCGGCTCGGGAGCGGGCCAGGCCTCGGGGCCGAGGGTCGAGACCATCTCGTCCTCAGCGACCTCCCCGGCAGCCATCAGCTTTCCCCAGGCGCGCTGCTTGGTGCCGAACTCGCGCAGCCTCAGCTCGCGGCCACCCTCGACTCGGATCAGGATCCGCGAGCGTTTGTCACGCAACGAGGCGTGTTTGTCGAACAGCTGTAGGCGGCCCGCCGACATCATGTGGATCAGCATCGCCAGCGGGCCGGCGTCGGTCTCGAACTCGACGATCGGCATCTTTGCCACCCGCCTGACCGAGGTGATCTCGGCGCCCGCGAGCGCTTCGAGCGGCGGCTTGACGCTCTTCAAGGCAACCATTCCCGGCGCCAGTGCCGACTCGACCCGCGCTCCAAGTAGAGCGCTGTTCAGGCGGCGGGTCGCGATCTCGACCTCGGGTAGCTCAGGCATCGTCTCAGGGTAAGCGCCCGGCCTGGTTGGGTGGAGACCTTGGCCCGGACTCGCTCGGCGCTAAAATGCCTGATTGAGTTCATTCGCCTCTCCGGTTTCGGCTGGCGAACATAAGCACCGACCATCCCTCTCGATTGAGGGGGGGACAGGAGCTAGATTCATGCAGGAGCTCCCGACAATCCAGGCGCCTCCGCGATCAGGCCTATCCGAGGGCGAAATCGCCGAACTCACCGGCGAGGTCAAGTTGCTGGCCGGCGAGCGCAACGCGGTGATCCTCGCCCACAACTACCAGTTCCCCGAACTGCAGGACATCGCTGACTACGTCGGCGATTCACTCGGCCTCTCGCGGGCCGCCGCGGCCTCCGACGCCGATGTGATCGCCTTCTGCGGCGTTCACTTCATGGCCGAGACGGCGTCGGTGCTGGCCCCGGAGAAGACCGTGCTGATCCCCGACGCCGATGCCGGCTGCTCGCTCTCGGACTCGATCACCGCCGATCAATTGCGAGCCTGGAAGGCTCAGCACCCCGGCGCGCTGGTCGTCATGTACGTCAACACATCGGCTGAGGTCAAGGCCGAGACCGACTACTGCTGCACCTCCTCCAACGCGGTCCAGGTCGTCGAACACATCTGGGCTGAGCATGGCGCCGACTCCGAGATCCTCTTCGGCCCGGATATGTGGCTCGGTGCATTCGTCGAGCGCGAGGCCGGATTGCTCGACAGCCCCGAGCGTCGTGCCCGCTTCCACATCTGGGACGGCGAGTGCCACGTCCACGCCGGAATCCGGCCCGACGACATCAATGAGATGCGCGCCGCTCACCCTGACGCGGAGTTCCTGATCCATCCCGAATGCGGGTGCTCGACCCAGGCGATGGAGTACGTCGCCGCCGGCGATATCGGCGCCGAGGGCGTGCACATGCTCTCGACGTCGGGGATGCTGAAGCAGGTGGAGGCCAACCCGACAGGGGAGTTCATCGTCGCGACCGAGACCGGGATGCTCTACCCACTGCAGGAGGCCGCGCCGGAGGCGAGCCTGATCGCCGCGAACCGGATGGCGTTCTGCAGGTACATGAAGATGATCACGCTGCCGAAGCTTCGCGATTGCCTCCGCGATATGAGTCCCGAGGTCAAAGTCGAAGCGGCGATCGCCGAGCGGGCCCGGATCCCGATCGAGCGCATGGTCGCGATCGGCTGACGCTGGGGCCTTGCTGGAACTCGCCGGCCGGCTGTTGCTTGGGGGAGCGCTGCTTGTCTCCGCGGCGGCGAAGCTCACCGACGCAGAGGGATCGCGCCAGGCGATGACGACCTACGGGTTCCGGAGCCCCTTGGCCCGGTTCCTCGCCTGGGGCTTTGTGCTCCTCGCTGAAGCGGGCCTCGGCGCTGCCGTGATTGCCGGCTCCTCGACCGCCGCCGCGCTGGCCGCCGCGCTGATGCTGATCTTCGCGGCCACACTGGCCTCGGCACTGCTGCAGGGCAAGGCGGGGTCGCCGTGCGCTTGCTTCGGCCCGCGTTCAACCGTTGGGCCCGCGGCGATCATTCGAAACCTGCTGCTGGCCGGCGGTTTCATCCTGCTCGCTTGAGCCGGCGCGATGTGACTGCCCAGTTTGCGGGCCTTCGAGCCTCGGGATTACGTCGGCGGCCGGCCCTAGATTGATCGACGTGGCAGCCCCCGCTCGCTCAGACGTCCCGGAGTCTTCGACGGCCTCTAACCTCCGGCCCGTGCACCACCTGCGCCCCGTCCCCGATCCGAAGCCGCCGACCGCTCCGATCGAAGGGGATCTACCTTCAATCCGCCAACTCGAGCGCTGGGCGACGGTGCTGAGGATGGACTGCGTGCGGATGCTTGCCGTCGCCAAGTCGGGTCATCTCGACAGTTCGCTCTCGGCTGCCGACATCGTCACCGCGCTCTACCACCGGGTCCTGCGTCACGATCCGTCGCGGCCCGACTGGCCTGAGCGCGACCGCTTCGTGCTCTCCAAAGGTCACGCGGCGCCGATCCAATACGCGGCACTGGCGCGCTACGGATACTTCCCGCTCGAGGATCTGATGGGTCTGCGCAAGATCGGCGCCCAGCTTCAGGGTCATCCCGATATGAACCGCACCCCGGGCGTCGAGGTCTCCACCGGATCGCTCGGCCAGGGGCTGTCGATGTCGCTGGGGATCGCCCTCGCCCTCCACCTGGATGGCTTTGCCGACCCCCGCGTCTGGTGCCTGCTTTCCGACGGCGATTGCCAGGAGGGCCAGACCTGGGAGGCGGCGACGGCCGCGCCGCACTTCGCTGCGCGCGGCGGTGGCCGCGTGACGGCGATCATCGACTACAACCACCTGCAGACGGACGGCACCACCGAGGAGGTCATGGACATCGGCGAGATGCGGGCCAAGTTCGCCGCCTTCGGCTGGGACACGGTCGAGATCGACGGCCACGACATGGTCGCGATCGTCGAGGCGCTCGAGCGCAGCCGCGGCCTGAACGGCCCGGCGGCGATCGTCTGCCAGACGAAAAAGGGTCGCGGAGTCTCCAGCATGGAGGGCCGCTTTGGGTTCCACGGCAAGCCGCCGACCCCCGATCAGGCCGAGGAGGCGCTGACCGAGCTCGAGGAGCTGTTCGGTCGGCAGACAGAGGCGTTGGAGGCGGTCACCGGCGAGTTCGCGTCCGTCGGCGAGGACGGGGAGGAGTCCGACTGATGGGCGCCGCCGTCGAGGCAACCGCAACCCGCCAGGCATATGGCGAGGCACTGCTCGAGCTCGGCCGCGAGCACCCCGAGGTCGTCGCCCTCGATGCCGACCTCTCCGTCTCGACGCAGTCCGCGAAGTTCGGCAAGGAGTTCCCCGACCGATTCTTCAACGTCGGTGCGGCCGAGGCGAACATGATGTCGATGGCCTGCGGGCTCGCCGCCACGGGCAAGGTTCCCTTCTGCTCGACCTTCGCGATCTTTGCCTCGGGGCGCGCATACGACCAGGTCCGGCTCGGCATCGCCCACAACGAGCTCAAGGTGCGGATCGGCGCCTCCCACGGCGGCGTATCCCTCGGCGAGGACGGCGCCTCCCACCAGATGATCGAGGACATCGCTCTGATGAGGGCGATGCCGCGGATGCAGGTGATTGTTCCCGCCGACTACAACCAGGCCTACCGCGCGGTCCTGCACTCCTACGAGAACGACGAGCCGATGTACCTGCGCTTCGGTCGCCCGGCGACCCCCGTCGTCTATGAGGAGATACCCGAGACGCTGAACAGCGTCGACGTGCTCCGTGAGGGCCGTGACATCAGCCTGATCGCGACCGGCCACATGGTTTGGCGGGCGCTCGAGGCGGCCGAGGCACTCGAGCGCGAGGACGGCGTCGAGGCCGAGGTGCTCAACGTCGCGATCATCAAGCCGATCGACAGCCAGGTGATGATCGAGTCGGTCGCCAAGACCGGCGTCGCCGTCACCGCCGAGGAGCACCGCGTCGTCGGCGGGCTCGCCGACGCGGTCCGCGGCGTCACCTCCGAGCAGCACCCGGTCCCGGTCTTCGCCGTGGGTATGGGCGATGAGTTCGGGGTCTCCGGCACCGGCGAAGCCTGTATGGAGCACTTCGGTCTCACCTCCCGCGGGATCGCCGATCGCGCCCGCGAGGCGCTGGTCCTGAAGCCGATCGTCTCCCACCCGCCGTTGCACGGCCCCGAGTGGACCTGACCTCCTGACGGGCCGGGGGCGCCGTGGCCGGCGTCCTCCGCGGCTTACGTGCTGGCGCACGCTTCGCCTTGTGCGTCCTTGGCCACGACGCCCCCGGCCCGTCAGGGGATCAGCCGGAAACCTCGGTCATTTCGTCGGAGTCGAGGTCGAGGATGAAGCCGCGTACGGTGGAGGACACGAGCACAGGATCGGCGCGGACCCGCTCGACGCCCTCCCTGAGTTCCAGCTCCAGTGACTGGAATCCACCCGGCTCCCAGTCGGGCCGCAGGCCGACCTCCGACTCGATTTGATCCAGGAACGCACGGTCGTCGAGCCCCATTACGCCGCAATGGGTGTGCATCACGATCCACACCTCTTTGGTGTCGAGCGCGCGTTGGGAGAGCGCCAAAGAGCGGCGCACGTCGGTGGTAACCACGCCGCCCGCGTTGCGAATGATGTGTGCCTCACCGACCTCGAGGCCGGCGGTCACCAGGGGATTGATCCGGCAGTCCATGCAGGTCACGATCGCCAGCCGTCGCCGGGGGAAGCGGGATTCGTGCGGGCTCATCATGGGCATCATCCCAGGACTTCCCATCCGCGTGCGAGCGTCTCAGCGCGCCAGTTGCTTCGGCCTGACGAACTCGTCCAGGGCGGCGACGCCGGGTCGCAGCTCGACCCAGGGGACCGCGAAGCTGAGCGTCGCCAGGGCCCCCGTCGGGAACTTACGATGAAGATCGGCGAGCCCGTTTCCATCCGTCGCCAGCCGCGTCGCGAGGCCCTGGATCGACGGGTTGTGGCCGACGAGCAGAACCGAGCGGAAATCAGCGGGTATCTCGCGCAGCACCTCGATCAGATCACCGGAGTCAGCCGTGTACAGGCGCGGCTCGGTCCAGTGGGCGGCGTCCTCGGGCAGGCCGCGGGCGACGCGGTCGTAGGTCTGCTGGGCGCGGAGAGCAGGGGAGACCAGCGCCGCCGAGGGCTCGACGCCACGCTCCCGGAGGTGCCGGGCAATCAGCTTGCAGGCCTTGCGGCCACGCTTGGCAAGCGGCCGCTCGCGGTCAGCCAGCGCCGGGTCCTCCCAGCTCGACTTCGCGTGGCGGAGCAGATAGAGGTGATGGTGGAGTGGTCGCAAGCGGCTATAGAGGATCGGGTTTGGAGTCCTGGCGGTGGGCGCCCCGGCGGCTCTGTCCCATCGGCAGCCCGGCGCGGATCCGAGCGTGATCGCTGAGGTGCGCGTGCCGGCGCCGCACATAGAGCAGCCGCTGTATGTAGAGCGTCAGCAAGCCCGCGGCGAAGATCGCAGTCAGGTTGATCGCCAGCTGGAGGCCGGCCTTGCTGAGGCTGACCCAGTCGCCGTAGGCGATCGCAACGCCCATGTTTGCGGCCGCGGGGATCGTTGCGACCGAGATCAGGACGCCGACCAGAGCGCTCGACTTGGCCGAGGTCAGGCTGAGGATTCCGACGATGCCGGCGAGCACCGCGACGTAGGCCGAGAAGAAGTTCGGCTCGACGATGAAGCGGGTCAGGGTGTGGGCGTCGAAATCGATCGACTCCGGGATCTCGCCGGCCGCCTTCAACGCCAGCGTGGCGAACACCGTGACGATGATCCCCAGCGGGAACCCGACCGCGAGCGCCTTCACCGATCGGCCGACGAGGTCCCGGCGGCCGTTGACGATCGCCACGCAGGCACCGGCGATCGGGCCGAACTCGGGGCCGACGACCATCGCGCCGACGATCAGGATCGGCTCGTCCAGGTAGATGCCGACCGCAGCGATCAGCATCGCCAGAATCATGTAGATCAGGAAGGTATTGGTCAGCTCGACGCTCTCGGAGGTGTGGGAGGTGACCTCCTCCCAGACGACCGGGTCGCTGCCGTGGCGGCGAGCCGCGCCCTCCGCCGCCGTCGCCGCGGCCGAGATCTGGCTGTCGATCTCCTCGATCGAGATCGAGCCCTCGAGGTCGATGTCGAGCTCGCGCAGGTCAGCGACGATCACGCTGGCGTCCTCGCGGGCCACGTCACAGAGGATCACGTCGCCCTCCGGCCGCCGGGCAACCCGCTCCAGAAAGACGAGGTTGCAGACGCTCTCGCTGCCATCGAGCAGATCGAGCGCATGCTCTGACTGGTAGCTGGGAACAAGAATCCGCAGATGGACCACGAATCAATCGTAGAGCCGCGCACCCGATTACCGGTGGCCTGGGGCGCCGCCTGCAATCTTGGCACTTCCCTAGCATTGTGTGAGCGAGCCCTTACACTGCACGAATCGGTCCACTCGGACCGTGCGCAGGAACGCGATCCCGGCCGCAGAAAGACGGCGACGATGGCAACCGCAAGACGACGCTCAAGATCACGCACACGCCGCTCGCGGATGGAGGAGGGGCCTCAGAGTCACGCCCGCGCCCCGCGTCCGCCAATCGTCCAGCTGCGCGACAGCACCGTCGTCTACCCCGGCGGCCACGTCGGCATCGAGCGCGTCTCGCTCTCGATCGATCGCGGCGAGTTCGTTTTCGTGGTCGGCAGCACGGGCTGTGGAAAGTCGACCCTGATCAAGCTGCTGATCCGTGAGCTCGAGCCCGCTTCGGGAAGCGTGATGGTCGCCGGCAAAGACATCAACGAGATGCCGCGCAAGAAGGTGCCGCTGCTACGGCGCCGGATCGGCACCGTCTTTCAGGACTTCAAGCTGCTCCCCAACCGGACCGTCTACGACAACGTCGCCTACGCGCTTCAGGTCACCGGCACCCCCCGCGGTGAGATCAAGCGACAGGTTCCCGAGATTCTCCGCATGGTCGGCCTCGGCGCCAAGATCCACAACTTTCCGGACCAGCTCTCCGGCGGAGAGCAGCAGCGCGTCTCGATCGCCCGGGCGTTCGTCAACCATCCTCCGCTGCTGCTCGCCGACGAGCCAACCGGCAACCTCGATCCGGAGACCTCGATCGGGATCATGCAGCTGCTCTACAGGATCAACCGCTCCGGCACCACGATGATCGTCGTCACCCACGACAGTGAGATGGTCGACAAGATGAAGCGCCGCGTAGTCCAACTGCATGAGGGCCGGGTGATCCGTGACCAGGCGGCCGGCATGTACGCCTCCGAGGAGGACACGACCGAGTTCGCGGTGCGGATGCGTGCCGAAATGGGAATCGACGAGGTCACGGGCTAAGCGATGGGACGCGTCAGCTTCTTCTTCAGCGAGGCCTACCGGGCGCTGCGTCGTAATGCCGCCCCCTCCGTGGCTGCGATCGTCACGATCGCGATCACGGTGCTGCTCGTCGGCGTGCTCGTGCCGGTGCTCGACGCCTCCGGCGCGAAGACAAACGACGTTCGCGACCAGATCTCGCTCAAGGTCTTCCTCTTCAAGCAGTCGGAGAAGTCGGAGGTCAAGGCGCTCGAGGAGCAGATCGCCGGGATTCCGCATGTCGCCGGCGTCGATTACATCTCCTCCGCGCAGGCGCTGAAGATCCTCGAGGCGGACCTCGATGAGAAGAACATCCTCTCGGCTCTCGACAACCGGAATCCGCTGCCGCCTTCCTTCAACGTGCGGCTCGACGACGCCGACAACCTCGAGGCCGTCCAGGCGGCGCTCTCGCCCACCGACCCGGCCGGCAAGCCGCAGCCGCTCAGCGCCGCCGTCGAGGAGATCGTCGTCGCCGATCAGACCGATCAGATCCGGCAGGTGACCGGTGCGGTGAAGATCCTTCTCGGCGTGATCGCGGTACTGCTCGGGATCGCGTCGCTCTTCCTGGTCGGCAACACGATTCGCCTCTCGATCTACGCTCGCCGGCGCGAGGTCGAGGTCATGCGGCTCGTTGGGGCCACCAGCTGGTTCATCCGCTGGCCCTTCGTGATCGAGGGCTTGGTGGTCGGGATCGCGGGCGCGATGATCGCGGTCGGCATACTGTTCCTCGGCAAGGTGACCATCGTTGACCCGCTGTCGGAGAAATTTGCTTTGGTCGAGAATCTCAACACAATCGCCTTCGGGCAACTGATCGTGGTCCTGATCGGTAGCGCGATGGTGGTCGCGGCGCTTGGCAGCGGAGTGACGCTGCGCCGGTTCCTGCGGATTTGAGCGAGGGCGGAGCCCCCGAGGGCACCGGGTTCCTCCGCGGCCTCCTGGCCGGCGTGGCGATCGCTGTCCTACTCTTGATCGCGATCGAGCCCCTGCGGGACGCGATCCTTCCGGGCAGCAGTACCGACGACCGCGTCGCGCAGGCGATCGATGTGATCGACCAGACATATTTTCGCCAGCCCGACGACGAACTTCTCCAGGACGCCTCGATCGAGGGCATGGTGCGCCAGCTCAAGCGCGAGAACGAGGATCGGTTCTCCCACTACTTCGATGCCGAGACCTACAAGCGCTTCAACGCGGCCACCGAAGGCGAGTTCAGCGGGGTCGGGATGACCGTCAGCGAGGTAAAGCAGGGCCTCCGGGTCGCTCGGGTCTTCGAGGACACCCCGGCCGCGGATGCCGGCATCGACGCAGGCGACCTGATCACCGCGGTCGACGGAAGCTCGATCGCGGGCGAGTCCTCGACGGCGTCCACGGCTGAGATCAAGGGTCCGCCGGGGACCGAGGTGGTGCTCACCGTCGAGGACTCGAAGAGCGGCAAGACCAAGGACGTCAGCCTCGAGCGGGCCAGGGTCCGCGTGCCGGCCGTGACCGGCGAGATCCGCATGAGGGACGGTCGCAAGATCGCCTACGTCGGGCTCGCAACTTTCAGCCGCGGCGCGCATGGCGAGCTTCGCTCCCAGATCGAAGAGCTCTACGACAAGGGGGCCGAGGCCCTGGTGCTCGACCTGCGCGGCAACGGCGGCGGCCTTCTCGACGAGGCGGTCCTGGTCGAGTCGATCTTCCAGGAGGACGGTCCGGTTGTGACCACAGAGGGCCGCACCCGGCCCGAGGAGACCCTTGATGCGAAGGGCAACGCGCTCGCCCCTCGGCCGATGGCCGTACTGACCAACCGCGACACCGCATCCTCCTCGGAGATCGTCACCGCGGCCCTGAAGCAGAACGAGATCGCCACGGTGATCGGGACGCGGACCTTCGGCAAGGGAAGCTTCCAGGAGGTGATCGAGCTCATTGGTGGCGCCGCCCTCGACCTGACCGTCGGCGAGTATCTGACCGCCGACGGAACCTCGATCATGGGTACCGGCGTGAAGCCGGACATCCGCGTTGCCGACGACGATCCCGCCGACGGCGACGACGTCCTCGCTCGGGCTCTCGGCGTGCTCGCCAAGCAGCTCAACGAGAATCGATGAGCCGTCCCCCTCGCGAGCCGCTTGCCAAGCGAGTCTTGGTGATCGCCCGGCGTGGCCGGTTCCTCGTCGGTCAGCCGCTGTTCGAGCGGGGCGAGCAGCTGCCGCTCTCACCGGGCAAGCTCAAGGTCGGTGAGGGGCAGATAGCGCTCTGCCGCGTCGACCGGCGCGGGGCCCAGCCGATTGCGCAGCTCGGTCGCGCCGATTGCGCCCGCGACGTGGTCGCCGCCCTGTTTGCCGACCGCGGTCTGCGCCCGACCTTCCCAAAGCGACTCGAGGCGGAGGCCCGGGCATCGATCGAGCGGCTCGCAGCCGACCCCGGGCCGCGTCGCGACCTCCTCAGTCAGCCGACCTTCACGGTCGATCCGGCAGCAGCGCGCGACTTCGACGACGCGGTCTCGGCCCGTCGCGAGGGCGATAGTTATCACCTGTGGATACACATAGCCGACGTCGCCGCCCACGTCCCGCCGGGGAGTGGGCTCGACCGGGAGGCACTGGAGCGGGCCAACTCCACCTATGCGCCGGGCACCGTCTCGCCAATGCTCCCGAGGGCTTTGAGCGACGATGCCTGCAGCCTCAACCCCGGCGTCGAGCGCCTTGCGGTAACGGCTGAGCTCAGGCTCAGCGCCGCCGGCGAGGTCAGCTCGGCTTCTTTCTACCGCTCCCGCATCCGCTCCGATGCGCGACTTGACTACGAGGGCCTCGACCGGATCTTCTCGGGCGCCGAGCGTCCGCCCGCAGAGGTTGCCGAGTCGGTCGCCGTTGCCAGGGAGGCCGCTGCAGCCCTGGCGCAAACTGCCGGGGCAAGCCAGCTCACGGTCACCAGCGACGAGCCCGAGTTCGAGTTCGACTCCAGCGGCCAGGTCGAGACGGCTCACGTCGTCCCGCAGACCGAATCGCACCGGCTGATCGAACGCTTGATGGTGGTCACCAACGAGCAGGTCGCGCTGCTGCTGGAGCGTAAGGGGGTGCCGAGCCTCTACCGCGTGCACGAGCAGCCGGACCCGCCGCGGATCGAGCATCTGCTCAACCAGTTGACCGCCCTCGACGTGCCGACGCCGCCGTTGCCGGAGAGTTTCTCCCCACGTGAGGCAGGTGAACTTGCCGCCGAGGCGAGCCGCCTGATCGCGACCGAGGCGGCTCGTCGCGGCCACGGCGCGGCCAGCCTTTCATCGCTGGTTCTGCGGGCGATGAAGCCGGCCCGCTACAGCGATCGGAACCTCGGCCACGCCGGACTCGGCAGCCCGGCCTACTCGCACTTCACCTCGCCGATCCGCCGCTACCCGGATCTGATCGCCCACCGGGCGTTGCTGGCCGTTCTTGGCGCCGGCGAGCAGGCACCTGACCGGCGTGAGGTCCAGCTCGCAGCCGAGCGTTGCTCAGACCTGGAGCGCGCGTCAACCCGGCTCGAGCGCGAAGGGGATGACATCTGCCTTGCGTTCCTGCTCAACCGCGAGCTTCTCGAGCACGGCTGGAGCGAGCGATTCGAGGGTGAGGTCTCGGGAGTCATTGGCGCCGGGGCGTTCGTACGCTTTGGGGGCGAGATGTCCGATGCCTACGAAGGGTTCCTTCCTGTGCGCAAGATCCCGGGTGATCACTACGAACTGAACGACACCGATTCGGCCCTGGTCGGCACCCGCACGGAGCGCCGCTACGGGTTCGGCGACGAGGTCGAGATCCAAGTCGACTCGGTCGAAGCGCCGCGGGGCCGGGTGGACCTGACGATGGCTTCCGGCAGCAGCGGCTCGCGGCGGGGCCCGGGGCGCCGGCAGGGCGGGTCAGCAGCGAAGGGTCGGCGGGGGCGATGACCGAGCGCAAGAACGACCCGCAGGCCGAGCGCGGGCCCGATGTCGCGACCAACCGCGCGGCCCGTCACAAGTACGTGGTGGTCGAGACGATGGAGGCCGGCATCCAGCTACGCGGCACGGAGGTCAAGGCGCTACGAGAGGGAACCGCCCGGCTCCAGGACTCCTACGCGGCTATCGAGGACGGTCAGATCTGGCTCCGCGGCGCCTACATCCCGCACTATGCACCGGCTTCCCGTGAGAACCATGAGCCCGAGCGGGCCCGCAAGCTCCTGCTTCATCGCTGGGAGATCGAGCGGCTGATCGGGCGGATGAACCGCAAGGGCCTGACCCTGATCCCGACCCGGATCTATTTCAAGGGCAATCGGGCGAAGGTGGAGCTGGCATTGGCCCGCGGCAAAGAGCACCGCGACCGGCGCCGTGAGATCCGCGACCGCGACGTCGCCCGCGACGTCGCCCGGGAGCTGAAGGACCTAAATCAATGACCGCGGGGGAGGCCGGCTTGAACGCCCCCTTTCACTCCGGCAGCCCGGGGTTGTACAGAGGTGCCGTGGCTTGGTTGAATGTCGGGGGTACCCTTCGACACCGGAACTGAGCTTGAGCGAGAGCAACAACAACGAGTCGACCTCCGACCAGCCGCCGGCCCCGAGGGAAGAGCAGCCTTACGGCGCGCCTCCGCCGGCGCCCGCAGTGCCGCCACCCGGCGAGGCGGCCTCGGACGGGCCACAACGCGAGGTCGCGGATTCGACCGAGGGCGGGGCCGATCCGGACGGCTCGGGCGAAAGCCCAGCAGTGACCCCGCACAGTTCCGCGCCCTCGACCCCGCCTGCACCGGCCCCACCCCCGGCCGCCCCGCCATCTGCAACGATTCCGCCGCCAACCCCAACCGGCGCGGACCCTCCAGCTGCAGCAACCCCGCCGCCGACCCCACCCCCCGCGGCCGGCCAGGCGTCCACGCCCGACACAGAGTCCCAGTCCGCTGCGCCGCCCGCAAGCATTCCGCCTCCAGTGGGGGCGGCACCCGCCGCGACCCAGCCCGCGGCCCCCGCCTCGCAGCCGGCCGCTGTCTCTCCGGCGCAGCAGCGCAAGCTCGATCGTGAACAGAAGAAGCGCGAGCGCGCCGAGGCGAGCGCCGCCAAGAAGGCGGAGCGCGAGAAGCTGAAACGCCAGAAGGCTGAAGAGCGAGCTCGGAAAAAGGAAGCGAAGAAGGCCGGCGGACAGGTAGCGGCTGCGCCCCCGCCGCCCGCCCAGCCACCCGCTCTCGATATGTCTCCGGCCGACGAAGCGACGGGCGCCGGTGCCGGTCCCGCCGCGACGCCGACAGCGCCCGCCCCCGCGCCGGATGCGCCCGTGGCACCCCCTCCCGATGCCCCGGTCCCGGCGGCGACCACGCCGGCGACCACGCCACGGCCCCTGCCCCCGACACTTCCGGCTGCGCCTGCACCCAGCGGCCCAGCGCCAACCGCCGCCGCCGGCACCTCGAAGCTCTCGGCGAAGGAGAAGCGCGCCCTGAAGAAGCGGCAGCGCGAGGAGAAGAAGGCTCTTGCCCTGGCCCAGCGGGAGCGCGCCCGCGCCGAGCGTCGGAAAGCGATCGAGGCACGGCGGGTTGAGCGCGAGGAGAAGAAGGCCAAGACGGCTTCGGTTCCCACGCCGGCCCCGCAGCCGCCCACCGCCGCTCCCGCAGCCGACCCCGACCCCGCGGCCCGGCCACTGCCGGGTCTGGCAGCCGCAGCCGCACCGGTTGGGGGAGACGCGCTCGCACGCCTGCGCGATGCCGAGCAACGCGAGGAGGACGCTCTTGTCCAGGCCAACGCCCAGTCGGCTGAGGCTGACGCTGAGCGCCGCGTGAGCGAGGTCGAGCAGATTCAACGCGTTGCCGAACAGCGGGTCGCCGACGCACGGCTCGAGGCCGAGGCCCCGCTGGTCGCCGCCGCGGATGTTGCCCAGCAACCCGCGGCCACGACCCAGGAGAGCGGCGGCGAGGCTGAGAGCGCGACTCCCGGGGCTCCGGAGCCGCCCTTCAGTGCCGAGCTGCGGGCCACCGACGATCTGATCCGCCGGCGCCAGGCGCGGGACCGCGAGATGCTGGCGGAGCTGGAGCGCACCGAGAGCTCGATCAGCAGCAACCGTGAGCGCACTGAGCAGGCTCTTGATGAAGCGCGGCGGCGCCTGGAGGCGATCGAATCGCAGGCAGGTGAGGCCGAGCAGCGAGCCGAGAGGGCCGAGCAGCTCGCGGAGCTGAAGCAGCAGGAACTTGACCGCGAGCGCAGCCTGCACGAGATGCTCGAGCGCATCAATGAAGCCGAGCGCCGCGCCCGCGAGTCCAAGCGCCGCGCCCGCGAGGCGGTCGCGGACGTCGCCCGTCCGGCCGCCCCTCTGGCTGCGCCGAAGCCGCTGCCGCCCGAGCCGGAGCCCGCTCCGTTCGAGCAGCTCGTGGCGGCGCAGCCGACGGCGCCGGACGCTGCTGCGGCGGCGCAGCCCGACCCCGAACCTGCTCCTGAGGTGCGCGTCCGCGAAAGCGATCAGTCCGTCGCTCCGGCTGGTTCAGACCTGGCGCCAGAGGCCGGTCCACCCGAGCCCCCGGGGGAAGGTCAGCCGACGCCGATCACCACCGCCGCGGGCGGTTCGAGCAGTGGTGGGCCGGTCAGCCTCAACCGCGCGAGCTTCGAGCAGCTTCGTGACGCCGGCATGTCCGTCACCCAGACGGGCCGCGTGCTTGCCTACCGCGAGCGGTCGGGCGGCTTCAGCTCTGTCGACGAGCTCAACTCGATCCCCGGTTTTCCAAAGGACTTCCTCGACGTGATCAGGGACCGGATCGAGCCCTAGGTCGAGCGGCTGCCGAGGGGCGCGGGTGTCGTTACTGCTCGCGGCGCTGCTCTGCTGCGATCATTCCGCGGCGTGGAGGTTGCTGCCGCCGCAGATTTTCGGGCTGACACCGCCGTCGAGGACCTCGGCGACGGGCGCTTCGGCACCTACATCAAGGAGGCGTGGTCGGGTCCGCCGGGGCCGAATGGCGGCTACGTCGCCGCCCTCATCCTGCGGGCGATCCGGGCGGCGGTAGATAACGCCGAGCGGCACCCGCGATCGCTGACGGTCCACTATCTGCGACCGCCGCACGACGGCGAGGTCGAGATCGCGGTCGAGATCGAGCGCTCCCGGCGCTCCGCCGGCACCTGCTCGGCCCGGATGCTTCAGGACGGCAAGACCACCTGCCTGGCTCTCTGCGTGCTGGCGGGCGACTTCGATGGGGCCGCGGATTGGACGACCCCCGCGCCGTCGGCGCCCGACCCTGCCGGCATCGCGCCGACGGACACGTCCTTCCTGCCGCCGCGGATCTTCGACCAGCTCGAGATGCGGATGGTTTTCGGCGGGATCCCGTTCACCGGGACCGAGGGCGAGGCGGGCGGCTGTGTCCGCACCAAGCTGCCCGCCCCGCTCGAGCCCGAGCTGATCGCGATGTATGCGGACTGCTGGTGGCCGGCGCCATTTCCCCGCCTCGGTGGGCCTGTTCTCGCGCCGACCCTCGACCTGACGATCCATTTCCGCGGCGAGCCGCCGGCCGGCGGCCGCGAGCACGTCCTCTGCCGTTTCACGTCGAGCACCTCGACCCGCGGGTTTTTCGAGGAGGATGGGGTGCTCTGGGCCGCGGACGGCACTCTTTTGGCGCAGTCGCGTCAGCTGGCCTTGATCCGGACCTGGAAACCCTGAACCGAAGGCTGATCGGAGATGGGCAAGCGCAAGCAATCAAGGCGCCGGGGAAAGCCGCCGGTCGAGCGCGAGCGCTACACCGATCCGCAGGGCAACGTCTTGGTCCTGCGCAAGGCGCTCAGCGCGGCAACGGTCGCGAAGATCAACGAGGCGCCGAAGAGCGAGGCGGCGACGATCGACGATGCCTGGCAGCGCCGCGAGGAACTCCTCTTCGAGCGACTGGTGATCAGCTGGGAGATCGCGGGCCTACCGCTCGACGATCAGAAGATGCTCCTGGGCCGCTACCGGATGTCAGGTCCACAA
Source organism: Acidobacteriota bacterium (assembly GCA_032122625.1). Lineage (GTDB taxonomy): Bacteria > Actinomycetota > Thermoleophilia > Solirubrobacterales > 70-9 > CAXMST01. The sequence goes on along the minus strand of JAQBGG010000008.1, from coordinate 37,306 downwards.
GAGCGCCATTGGGTGCGGACCACGATCGCCGAGCACATTGAGGCCTGGATCCCCGGGCTCGAGCCGCCCCGGGCCACCTAGAGCAGGGCATCAGCTCTCGGGCCCAGGCGCGGGCCTCAGACCTGCAATCCAGAGCCCGTCGCTTGCGCCGCTTGCGCGGCGACCTACAATGCATCTACATAGCACGGGGACGACAGGCTTCGACGCGGTTGTCTCGTGCGTTTGATTGCAGGTCGAGGTTCCCGGAGGCCTCGTTAAACCCCGGGACCAACCAAGAACTGCGGACCATGAGTTCGCCCTCAAGGCTTAGTTAGTAGCTAAGCAGTGAGCATCGGCCTTCCCTCTCCCGTGGGGAAGGGTTCCGGTGTCAGAAGCGGGATCGCCCGGAAGGTCCGCCTTCGCCGACCGGGGACATTTCAGAAGGCTGGCCCCGAGGATCAACCCGCCGGTAGCGGACCCTCAGGGCGAGATTCAGCGCCGGCTATGCCTGTAGACGTCAACCGTTACGCGACCGCGGACGTGGGTTCGATTCCCACCGTCTCCACTCAGGGCAGGCCGAGGACCATTTCCGGATCCTTGACCTGCGGGACGGCGACTGTCAAGAACACCCTGATAGTCAGGGGTAACTTGACAGTCGCGCAGCTACTGCTCGCGCAGTACCTCGGAGGGGCTGAGGCGGCGGAGGATCGTCAGCGCCGCGAGGGTGGAGAGCAGGGTGGCAACGACGACGAGGCCGGCCAGCAGCGCGCCGCCGCCCAGCGGCAGCGTCGCGACCGGCGGCAGGATGAACAGCGGCTTGAGGATGTGGACCAGTAGCAATCCCAGGCCCGCGCCGACCAGCGTGCCGGCGATCAACCCGCTGATCCCGACGAAGGCCGCCTCGCCGAGAATCAGTGACTGCATGCCCCGGGAAGACAGGCCCTGGGCGCGGAGCACGACGTACTCGCGGCGCCGTTGCAGCATCAGGCCGAAGACAAAGATCGCGACGACCGCGGCGCTGATCGCCAGGGTGTAGAAGGAGTCGAGGTCGACGAGACCGCGGATGTTGAGCGCCGTGAGGCTCGACTGATCCTTGTTGAAGCTGGTCTCCGTGGTGTCGATGTTGAGCCTGTCGTTGGCGCCGGGCCCGGCCTCGATCGCGGCGCTCGCAGAGTTGAGACCGTCGACGCTTTGATCCGTGGTGCGGGCGAGGTAGAAGTCCGCCTCGCGGAGCCCGGTTTCGACCGCGTAGTAGTCGAAGTTGGCGACGATGTTGAGGCCTTCGGGGAAGCCTGGAAAGCGCTCGAAGGTTCCAGCCACCGTCATCTTGCGTAGCTCCTGCTGCCGGGTCCCGCGAGCGAGCAGGACCTCAGCCTTGTCGCCGACTTCGAGCTTCAATCCATCCGCCGACTCGGCATCGAGGAGGATGTTCTCGGGCGCCGCCGCGAGCGCTGCCATCGCCTCGGCGGCAGTGCTCTGTGGGAAGAACTGGTCGTCCAGGACCGCCGTCCGCTCAAAGCCTGCCGGGTCGATTGCCGCGAGATCCTTCACATCGCTGTTGAATCTGCTCCGCATGAAGGCGTTCTCGAGCCCGGCGACGACGGGAGTCGCGTTCGTGATCCCGTCGACCTCGAGCGCCTCCGCGTAACCGGCGCCGTGGGCTGACTCACTCAACGGGCTCGGCGTGACCCGCAGGTTGGAGCCGACCGTGAACTCCGCGTCAGCCGCCTTCGAGGAGTCGTAGGTGGCGGCGAAGACGGCCAGCCCCATGCCGAAGGCGATGACCAGCCCGACCCCGACGATGCCGGTGACGAGAGCCTTCGAGCGCCGGCTCAAAGTACGGCTGAGGACGCCCCGCACGACCGGTCCGAATCGTGGCGGCGCCGGCACGGGCAGGTTCCGGGCGAGACCCTCGAAGGCGCGAACAGAGAGCAGCGTGCCGGCGAACCAGACGCCCAGAGGCAAGAGCAGCAGGTGGGACTTCAGGGAGGTCGACTCGCCCGTCGAGACAGCGCCCGCCGGAGCATCGAAAGCACCGTTGCGAAGGGCGACGAGCGCGGCGCCACCGGCGATCAGGACTGCCGCGTAATCGAGCCGCCAGCGACGCCAAGCCGCGGGCCGCTCCTCGGCCATCTCGCGGCGCTCACCGCTGACCTCGCGGCCGAGCGCCCGCCGCCCGGGGAGGTAGAGGGCCAGACCCGTGGCGAGAACGCCGGCGCTCACCGCGAGCAACGCGGAGAGGGCGAGCTGGGTCGCCGATGCCTCGAACAGGGCCGATGGGCCGAGGATGACGAGGATCGAGGCGAAGCCGGCGACGGTTCCGAGCAGCGATCCGGCTCCGGCCAGCGCCGTAGTCCGGTAGGCGAGGATCCGGGTCAGATGCCCGCGGTTGGCGCCGCGGAGGCGGAGGTTGGCGTGCTCGCGACGTTGGGAGGCGGCGAGCACGCTGCCGGCGTAGGCGGCGAGAAAACCGGCCAGCAGGAGGCCCGGCAAGCCGAGAAAGAGGAACATCCGCTTCGCCACGGCTGCATCGGCCTTTGCCACCGTGAGGGTGTTGGAGGCGTTGTCGAGCAGGAAGTCCTGCCCGCCGGCGACTCCCTTGATCTCCTTGCCGATCCGCTCGGTCTGCGCGAGGGCCTGGCGCGGATCGGAGTTCAACGGCGCTCGATCGAGCTGCACATCGACCTCGAGTGTCGGCGGCGATTTCACCGCGAGCGCATTGCCACGGGCTGCTGTCGCCCCCCGGAAAGCGGGGACCACGAGACGCGCGAAGTCGCGCGGGCTGATGACGATCGAGTCGGGGATATAGAGAAAGTCCTCGAGCTTCGAGCCCTCGCGGCTGTTGAACAGCGGCCGGGCCCGGGAGAGGTCGGCGACGCCGCTTATCGGAAAGCTCACGGGCCGCTTCATGCCGGGAAGGCTCAACTCGACCCGCTCGCCGGGGCTGACGCCCAGGGAACGCCCTGCCTCCGGGCTGAGCAGCGCTGCGCCCTCCTTGAAGCCACCCTCGTCGAGCCCGATTGTCGCGTACTGCGCTGCGTATTCCTGGTCGAACCCGAAGATCTTCACCGGGCGGTGGATCACGGTGCTGCCCGCCCGCAGCGAGTCGGGCTCGACCTGGGCGAAGGCGAGTTGGTTGGCGGCCGCGACTCCAGAAATCCCGGCGATCCGGCGCTCCAGTTGCGGAAGCGGCACGAGATCCGCTTGGTTTGCTTGATCGGGAGCGACCTGCTCGCGCGACGAGATGGTCGCCGCGAGCGGTAGATCCGCGACAGCGGCGATCGCGCCCCTCGCTTCGACCTCATATGTGAAGCGGACCCGCTCGCCGGGCTGGACCGTTCCGGCGTTGTGGCCGATCAGCCCGGGGCCGTAGGCGAACGGACTCTGCCCGCCGACGTCGGGGACCGGCTTGCCGTCGCGGCGAGCCGATCCTGGGACGTAGGCGAGGTCGGCCCCGAGCTTGTCGTTGACCAGCACTTCGTTGGCCGGCGTCGCAGCGAGGTTCTGAACCGTGAGGACCATCGTCGTCCGCTGATCCTTGACGAGCGATCCGTCGGTCAGCAGGCGCTGCTGCAGGCGGATGCCCTCACCAAGCGGAGAGGTGAGCACCCGCTGCATGTCGATCGCGACCGGAGCCAGAGCCCGCTTGGTCATTGAGGCGCCGGAGCCGTCGATGAAGAAGAGCACGCCGGAGAACAGCCCGACCCCGAGCACCACGCCGATCAATGAGGCGATCGTCCGCCGCGGGTTGCGGAGCAGATCCCGGCGGGCATAGCTAAACACTCGATCCGCCTTCGACGGCGGTGAGCAAGGGCACAGGCATGGGCGCTTGGCCTCCGACGACCTCGCGCCCATCCTTGAGCTTGATCTCACGATCCAGACGACGGGCGACCGCGGGGTCATGGGTGATTACGATCAGGGTGGCCCCCGACTCGGCGCGGGCTTCGCAAAGCAGGTCGATCACCGTCCGGGAGTTGTCGACGTCGAGCGATCCGGTCGGCTCGTCAGCGAGGATCAGGCTCGGCTGATGGACCAGGGCGCGGGCGACCGCGATGCGTTGGCGCTCGCCGCCGGAGAGCTGATCGGGGTACTTGTTGGCAGCCTCGGCGAGTCCCAGGGACGCCAATAGCTCGAGCGAGTCGTCGCACTCCTCGTTCGCACCGGCCAGGGAGAGCTGGAGGCTGATGTTCTCCACGGCGGTCAAGAACGGCTGCAGGTTGTGTGATTGAAAGACAAAGCCGATTCGCTCGCGCCGCATGCGGGCCCGTTGCTCCTCCGCCATCTCTGAGACCTCTTCCCCGGCGATCGAGACCTGGCCCTCGCTCGGCGCCTCGAGAGCGCCGAGCATCGAGAGCAGCGTCGACTTGCCACAGCCGCTCTCGCCGGTGATTGCGAGGCTGGTCCCGGCGGCCACCTCGAGGCTGATCCCGTTCACCGCCCGGACCGGACCGGCATCGGTGATGAACTCCTTCTTGACGTCCTCGACCTCCAGGGCGGCGGCTGTCGTGTCGGCCTTCATTCCTCCACCATGCCTCCGTCGAGAACTCGCATTCGCCGGTCTGTGAGCTTCGCCAGCTCCGGGCTGTGGGTGACCATCAGAACGGTCAATCCTCGGTCCGCAGACGCGGTGAGGATCACGTCCAGTACGCGCCCGGCGTTCTCGGAATCGAGCTCAGCCGTCACCTCGTCTGCCAACAGCAGGTCGGGTTCGTTGACCAGCGCCACGGCCAGGGCGGCGCGCTGGGATTCGCCTCCAGAGAGACGCCGGGGGAGATCTCCGGCCCGATGGGCGAGGCCGAGCTCATCGAGCAGATCCCGCGCACGCTCAGGGGCGTCCTTGCCCCCCGCGAGCTCAATCGCAAGCTCGACATTCTCGGCGGCTGTCAGAAAGGGGATCAGGTTGTCGCTCTGCAGGACGATGCCGATCCGGTGTGCCCGCAGGGCAGCCCGCTCGGCCTCACTCATCGCCGTCACCACCTCGCCGTCGAACAGGACCTCACCGGAGTCGGGGAGCATCAACCCGGCGAGCACGGCGAGCAGCGTCGACTTGCCGGCCCCGGAGGCGCCAACCACGCTGGTCGATTCCCCGCGGGCAAGCCGGAACGAGGCGTTGGAGAGCACCTGGGTCTCCTCGCCACCCTCGCGGTAGGCCTTGGCCAGACCCTCGACCTGCACGAGCGTCCCGCCCACGCTATCCCCGCTGCCCCACCGGCAGGCCGCCGAACACCGATGGGGACTGCTTCGGCGCGTTGTGGTCGAGGCGCAGCGCCTCCTTGCTGATCTCGGCCAGCGCCTGCGGGCTCAGCGTGGTCAGGTTGATCAACTTCTCGACGTCCTTGTGGACGCTGTCGCCCCTGGGAACGTTGTCGATCTGGCCAACGTCGCGGGCGTAGTACTTGAACTCGTTGTCGGGCGCCGAGGCCTTTCCCTCGCGGACCACGAGCACGTCCTTGAAGCAGTCGAAGGGGACGCAATGGCGGCTGCCGACCTTGATCACTTCGGCGACGCTGTCCTCCTCCTTGTCCGGCTGGGAGACCGAGTAGACCGGCGTCTCCACCCTGGGGTCGGCCTGAACGAGGATTCCGGCCTTGGCCCCGTTCACCCCCTGTAGCCAGGGGTCAATCGCGGAGACGAATCTGCCGCCCTCGTATTCCTGGGTGTAGCCACCGAGGTTCCAGACGTTGCCCTGCTTGTCCTCGGCGACGTAGTCGACGGATATCTGCGTGACCTGGCCGCCGTCAACCTCGTGGTCAAGCATCAGCACTGTGCGGACCCCGTCTACCTCCCGGTAGACGTTGGTGATCGTGGTGGTCACCGTGTGCGGAACCTTGCGCCCGCCGACCAGGGTGAAGCCCTCCCGCACCGACTGAGTGCCGGGAATCAGCGGCAGGTAGGCGCTGGCACCGGTTGCCGGGTCACCGAAGTTGGCCGGATCGAGCTTCGCCTTCTCGGCCCTCGGCGGCTCGGGAGCCGGCTCGCTGCTGGCGCTGCCGCAGGCTGAGAGAGAGCCCGTCCCGGCAAGCACGACGAGGGCGGTTGCGATCGAGATCCTCAGGTGCGTGCGCTGCATTTCTGAACTGGCCTCCATGGTTCGTCGTTGCTGACGGGCAGAACTCTGGGGAGGCCGGATGAGACCTTGATGAGAGGGTCGGGGTCTCGGCGCCGCTTGGCGCGGAGCCCCCTCGCCGAGGGGCCGCTCAGGCGAGCCGTCGACGCACGATCGCGCGAGCGCCCCGCGACGGAATCATCGTCACGTTGCGGTGGGTCGCGTGCTCGGGTTCGGGGCGATCGGCCTCGAGGTCGAGGCGCTCTGCCATCGCCTCGAGAACAACCCGCTGCTCGGCCATCGCCAGGGCAGCACCGAGGCAACGACGGATACCGCCGCCGAAGGGAATCCACTCGTAGGTTCCCGGCTTGTGGTCATGCCAGCGCTCGGGCTTGAAGGCGAAGGGGTCCGGGTAGATATCTGGCCGGTGGTGCAGTAAGAGGATGCTCATCGACACCGGGGTCCCGGCCTCGACGCCGTAGGCGCCCAGTCGCCACGGGACCTGGACGCGACGGCCGATGATCGGGATCACCGGGCGACAGCGCATGCCCTCGGTGATCACCGCCTCGACCTCCGCTTCGGCCGCTTGTTTGTTGCCCGAGCGCACGATCTCGCGGAGCCGGTCGTGGGCCTCGGGGTATCGGAGTAGCCGCTCCCAGGTCCAGGCCAGTGAGTTCGCCGTCGTCTCATGGCCGGCCAGCACCAGGGTCAGGAGTTGGTCGCGGACCTCGCTGTCGCTCAGGGCCTTGCCCTGTTCGTCGTGGGCCTGGAGCAGCAGCGAGAAGATGTCCCGCCGCTTGGTCAGGCCGTGCTCCCGGCGGCGCAGTTCGATCATCCGGTAGGTCGGGCGGTCGAGCATCGCGATCCCCTTCTTGGCCAGCCCGACCGGCTCGGCGCGGCCGACGTTCATCAGCTCAGTGAGTTGAGCGATCGGCAAGGTCGAGGCGGCGACCAGGGACTTGATCGCGCTCCGCAGCTGACCCTCGGGAGTTGTCGGTTCCGGGCGGCCCTCGATCCCAAATATCCCGGCCATGATCACGTCGAGCGTGATTGTCTGCATTTTCGGGGCGAGCGCGAACGGCTCGTTGATCGGCCAGGAGTCGATCTCGCGCTCGGTGACCTCTTCGATCATCGCCGTGTACTGCTCGATCGCCTCGCCGTGAAAGCGCGGCAGAAGCAGCTTGCGCTGTCGCATGTGGCGTGGGCCGATCGCTGTCAGCACCGAGTTCGGCCCGACGATCGGCCGCAGGGGTGACTCCCCGGTTAGAGAGGGCGCCTGCTCGGGCTTTGCGACAAATAGGGACTTGACGTGGTCTGGGTGGGAGGTGACGACGGGGCCGCCGGGAATCATTCCGCGGAAGCGGAAGACCTCGCCGAGCTCTCGTCGCGCCCGGAACACGAACTCGATCTGGCGCTGGCTGAAGCGCAGCACCTGGACCACCTTGGGGAGCTGCACGAGCGGTGGCCGGGGAAGCTCGGCGAGCTCGGCGTCATCGATCGGCCCGGCGGGGGAGGCCGGTGCCTCGCCGATGAGCTGTGGAGTCTGATCGGGCTCGACCGCGGTCGCCATAGCATCACACATTGTTACATCAATCGATGTAGAGATTCGTTGGGTCGCAGCCGGAGGGGGGAATGCCACGCTCGGCGCTGCGCCGACGGGGTGGTCTGCTCCGATTCGGGGTCCGCTTCAGGCCGGTCCGCTGACGCGTTCCGGCGCGCTTCCGGCTATCCGTGCGACGATCTGAGGTAGTGGAGCCGATCCCGCTCAGCGAGGAGGACCGAGCGATCCTCGCGCTCGAGGGGCCGACGATCGTTGGACACACCTGCAAGGTGATCCGCCTCGCCGAGCCGGCGCCGTCACTTCAGGCGCTGAGGGCGCACATCGGGAGCAGGCTGGGCGGCGAGCCGCTCCTGCGAACCCGCCTCGAGGACCGGGGTGGGGCGCCGCGTTGGATCGGAGATCCAGGCCTTGAGATCGCCAACCACGTCGTCGACACAGGCCGCCGCGATCTCGACGAGGCGGACCTGGAGCCACTCGTCGCCCAACTCTTCGAACGTAGGCTCGACCGCGACCTGCCGCTGTGGCGTATCGAGGTTGCTCATTTTCGTCGAGGCGGAGTGGCGTTGATCTGGCGAATCCACCACGCGCTCGCCGATGGCACGACCGCGATGCGGTTCGCCCGCTCGATTCTCTGGGACAAGGGGGAGGGTGCGGCCAGGGGGGTGGGGCCGCCTCAGCCGCAGCCCCCCGGGCCCCCGGGCCGAGTGGATCCGGCACCCTCCCCAAGCCGGCAGGACGACGACCGGCGCCGCGGCCACCTGGCGGCCTTCCTCGCGCGCGAGTTCGCCGACTCGATCCACGACTCACCGTTCGACGGTGAGGTCGGCAGGCGGCGCACCGTGGCTTTTGCGGCCGTGCCGCTGGGACCGCTGCACGACGCGGCGAAGCGGATCTGCGGTGCGACCGTCAACGACGCGGTGTTGAGCGTCGTCGCCGGTGGGCTCAGGCGTTGGCTCGAGAGCCACCACGGCTCGCTCTCGGCGATGCGCTTCCGGGTTCCGGTCAGCCTCCACAATGAGGGGGACCAGGCCGGAAACCGGGACTCGTTCTTCACCCTCCCGGTCCACGTCTCCGATCCCGATCCGGCCTCGCGACTGCGAGCGATCCAGGCCGAGGCGTCCGAGCGCAAGGCCGGACACGACGCCGAGCGCCTGAGCTCCTTGAGCGACTCGATCGGGTCGCTCTCACCGAGGCTCGCCGGGCTCGCCCGCCGCCTGCAGGACAGCCCTCGCAGCTTCGCCATCTGCGTCTCCAACGTGCCCGGCCCCCCCAAGCCGGTCACCGTGCTCGGCGCCCCCGTTCAGTCACTGCACTCGATCGCGGAGATCGGCGGTCGCCACGGGCTCCGCGTCACGGTCGTCTCAGGTGCGGGCAGGCTCGGGTTCGGCTTCTGCGCGGATCCGGCAATCGCCGAGGACCTCAGCGAGATGGCCGCGGGCACCGAGGCTGAGGCTGCGGCCTTGATCGCCGCCGGCTGACCTCGCCGCCGGTTTCCGAGGCGCGGGGCCTGGCAGGGCGGCGTTTGTCAGCCTGTGGGCATGGCGGTAGCGATCGCATCCCAGATCGGCATCCACGTCGGCGGCCAACCGCTGTTCGACGATGTCTCCTTCCGGCTCACCAACCGCGAGCGGATGACCCTCTCGGGCCGTAACGGCGCCGGCAAGTCGACGCTGCTGCGGATCCTCGCCGCCGAGCTGCTTCCCGATTCCGGCAAGCTCAGCCTGCGGCGCGGCGCCCGGGTCGCGCTGCACGACCAGCGACCACCGCGTGAGCGGGCGATCTCACTCGGCGACTACGTGCTCAGCGCCAGGGCCGAGATGATCGCTCTCGAGGCGGAGCTGGAGCGACTCGAGCAGGTTATGTCTGCGGGCGACCACGATGAGGTGACGCTCGAGAGCTACTCCAACGCTCAGCAGAAGCTCGAGACCGCGGGCGGGTATCGGTGGCGGGATGACGTCTTCGCTGTGCTCCGTGGGCTCGGCTTCGAGGCGGAGCCGGAGATGACCGAGCGACCGCTCTCCACCTTCTCCGGCGGGGAGCTGACACGCGCCTCACTGGCCCGGGCGCTGGCGGCCGGGCCCGACCTGCTGCTCCTCGACGAGCCGACCAACCACCTCGACATCCCCTCCCTTGAATGGCTCGAGGACCATCTGCAGGGGCTCGAGGCGGCGATCGTGCTGGTCGCCCACGATCGCTGGTTCCTGGAAGCGGTCGGCACCTCGGTGCTCGAGTTGGAGGCGGGCAGGGCACGGTTCTTCTCCGGCCCCTGGCACGCCTGGCGTAAGGAGAAGGCCGCCCGCGAGATCGCGCTCGGCAAGGCGATCGAGAGGCAGACGGCCGAGATCGAGCGGATGGAGCGCTTCGTCGAGCGTTTCCGTTACAAGGCGACCAAGGCGCGCCAGGCACAGGCACGCATCAAGCAGATCGAGAAGCTGAAGGCGAACGCCGTCAGTCACGACCCGCGTGATCAGCGCGCTCTCCGCTTCAGCTTCGCCACCCCTGAACGCGCCGGCCGCTTCCCGTTGAAGGTGGAGAGCGCCCGGATCGAGGTCGGCGCCCGGGTCCTGCTGGAGCAGGTAACGCTGCGCCTCGAGCGCGGTGAGCACGCGGTCCTCGTTGGCCCCAACGGCGCCGGAAAGACGACTCTGATCGACACCCTCGCCGGGCGCCGGGAGCCCACTGGCGGGGTCGTAAAACTCGGCCACAACGCCAGCCTCGGCTACCTCTCCCAGCATGCCGACACGGCGGCCGGGACGGGGACCGTGCTCGAGGCGGCGCAGCGGGGCACGGGTCTGACCCCTCAGAAGGTCCGCGACCTGCTTGGCCACTTCATGTTCAGCGGCGACGAGGTCGAAAAGCAGCTCACCGACATATCCGGCGGCGAGCAGCGCCGCCTCTCGCTCGCGATCCTGGTCGCCTCCGGCGCCAACGTTCTGATCCTCGATGAGCCGACCAACCATCTCGATCTCGAGAGCCGTGAGGCGCTCGAGGACGCCTTGACCGGCTTCGAGGGCGCGTTGCTGCTGGTCTCCCACGACCGGGCCCTGCTGGAGGCGGTCGGCAGCCGCACGTTCGCGATCGAGGACGGCGACCTGCACAGCTATCAGATGGGCTGGGCCGAGTATCAGCGCACCGTGCAGGAGCGGGAGTCGACGGAGAAGGAGACGGCGGGGGCGGCGGACCGCACGAGCGCGTCAAGCTCAGCGAACGGCAAGCGTTCGACGGCCCCACGAGGCCCCTCGAAGAACGCGCTGAAGAAGATCGCCAGCCTCGAGCGCCAGATCGAGCAGGCCGAGCAGGCGCTGGCGACGCTCGAGGAGGAGCTCTCCGATCCCGCCGCCTGGGCCAGCCCCGGCAGCTCGGACCGCTCGACCGAGCGACACCGCGAGCTCAAGCAACGGATCGAAGAGCTCTACGACAGCTGGGGCGCCGCCGGCGGCAGCGCCGACTCGAACTAGGCTGCGACGCTCGCCCGCAACGCGTGATCGACGATGCGGGCGCAGCGGCGGCCCTCGGCGATCGCGGTAACGACGAGTGAGGCACCGACGCGGACATCGCCGGCGGCGTAGAAGCCGTCGGCTGAGGTCCTGAAGGTCGGTGCCTTGACGTTGCCGGAGCGGTCGAGATCGAGGCCAAGGTCGCTGACGAGGCCGTCGTGCTCGGGGTTGGTGAAGCCGATTGCCACGAGCACCAGCTCGGCAGGCTCGGTGTACTCGCTGTCGGGGACCGGGACCAGCGTGCTCGAGGAGTTGCCGGTCACCTCGCGGACCAGCGCGCCGGCGACGTGGCCGTGCTCCCCCTCGAGCCCGATCACCTCGCGGGCGAACTCGCGGTGGCCGCCCTCCTCGAGGGCGTAGGTGGTCTGCAGGCGCCGCGGCTGCGTCGGCCAGGGGGTGAAGTCGTAGCGGCCGCCCTCGGGAACCGGCGGGTAGACATCGAGCAGGCGGACCTGTTTGGCGCCCTCACGCATCGCGTTGGAGACGCAGTCCATGCCGGTATCACCACCGCCGACGACGATCACGTTCTTGTCCTTGGCGGTGATCACGTCCTCGGCCGCGACCTCGCGCCCCTCCCGCCCCTCGGAGCGGGCGACGGCGCGGTTGCGCTGGTAGAGGTACTCCATCGCGAAGTGGACGCCGTCGAGGTTGCGGCCCGGGATCTCGACGTCGCGCTCGACCCGGGAGCCGATCGCCAGAACTACGGCGTCGTAGTCGCGGCGCAGGTCCTCGATGCTGATCTCGACCCCGACCTCGACGTTGTAGCGGAACTCGATCCCCTCGGCCGCAAGCACGTCAGTGCGACGCTCGATGATCCACTTCTCGAGCTTGGCGTCGGGAACCCCGAAGCGGAGCAGGCCGCCGAGGCCCTCGTCGCGCTCGAAGACGATCACCTTGTGGCCGACCTGGTTGAGCTCGTCGGCGGCCGCCAGACCGGCAGGGCCCGAGCCGACGACGGCGATCGTTCGCCCGGTCCGGTGATCGGGAGGGTTCGGCGTCACCCAGCCTTCACGGAAGGCGTTGTCGATCGTCCAGTACTCGATCTGCTTGATCATCACCGGGTCGTCGTCGATCGCCAGCACGCAGGCGGACTCGCAGGGGGCCGGGCAGATCAGCCCAGTGAACTCGGGGAAGTTGTTGGTCGCGTGCAGTTGGTCGATCGCCCCCCGCCAGTCGCCGGTGCGGGCGAGGTCGTTCCAATCGGGGATCAGGTTGCCGAGCGGGCAGGCGTCGTTGCAGAAGGGCACCCCACAGTCCATGCAGCGGGAGGCCTGCTCCTTGAGCTCATCCTCGGGCAGCGTCAGGTAGATCTCCTTGTAGTCGCTAACGCGCTCGTCGGGATCGCGCTCTGGGGAGGGCACTCGGTGGACCTTGAGAAAACCCTTCGGATCGGCCATCAGGCAGCCGCCTCCGCTTCGGCTCCGGCATCGGCCTGCTCCGCGGCGAATCGGGCCATCGCCTCCTTGTAGCCACGCGGGATCACCAGGGTGAACTCCTCGATCGCATCGGCCCAGCGGTCGAGCAGCTCGCGCGCGACCTCCGAGCCGGTCCGCCGCAGGTGCTCGGTGAGCAGTTCGTGCAGCGCCGGTTCGCGCTCGGGGTTGACAGGATCGAGGTCGACGAGCTGGTGATTGGTGCGCGCTGCCAGCTTGCCGTCGGGGTTGTGGACGAAGGCGACCCCGCCGCTCATCCCAGCGCCGAAGTTCTGTCCGGTTGGCCCGATCACTACGACGCAGCCGCCGGTCATGTACTCGCAGGCGTGCTCTCCGACGCCTTCGACAACCGCGAGAGCGCCCGAGTTGCGGACCGCGAAGCGCTCACCGACGCAGCCGCTGAAGAAGGCGCGACCGCGAGTTGCGCCGTACAGAGTCACATTGCCGGCGATCACGTTGTCGGCGGCGGCGAAGTGGCTATCACCCGCTGGGTACACGGCGAGAACGCCGCCGGAGAGGCCCTTGCCGGCGTAGTCGTTGACGTCGCCCTCGACGCTCATCGAGATCCCAGAAGCCAGCCAGGCCCCGCAGCTCTGGCCGGCTGAGCCCCTGAGGCTGATCTGGATCGCGTCCTCGGGCAGGCCCTCAGGCCCGTGGTCCGTGACGATGGCGTTCGAAAGCGAACCGCCGACGGCGAGGTCGCTGTTGGCGACCGCGGATCTGATCTTCACCGGGTTGTCCGGCCCCGGCGTGCCCGGGTGGGCGCGGTAAGCCTTGACGAGCAGGCGGCGGTCGAAGCTGATCTTTGAGTCGCTGTGGCGGACGCTCTTGACGAACCCCTTGGGGCGGCCGTCGGCGACCGGCGGCACAGCGAGCAGCGGCCGCAGGTCCAGGGCGGTGGTCTTCCAGTTGGTGTCGTTCATCGTCGGGTCGAGCAGATATGTCCTGCCGACCAGCTCGCCGAAGGAACCGATCCCGAGCGCGGCCATCAGCCGGCGGGCCTCCTCCGCTACATAGATCATGTAGGTGACGACCTGCTCCGGTGTGCCCTTGAAGCGCCTCCGCAGCTCGGGGTCCTGACTGGCGATTCCGACCGGGCAGGTGTTGAGGTGGCAGACGCGCATCATGATGCAGCCGGTGGCGATCAGTGGGGCGGTGCTCATGCCGACCTCGTCCGCTCCGAGCAGGGCCGCAATAACGACGTCGCGACCGGTTCGCATCTGTCCGTCGGCCTGCAGGATCACCCGGCTGCGCAGCTCGGAGTCGAGCAGCGCCTGCTGGGCCTCGGCGAGTCCCAGCTCCCAGGGCACGCCCGCCTGCTGGATCGAGGACTGCGGCGAGGCGCCCGTGCCTCCGTCATGGCCGGCGATAACGATGTGGTCGGCCCCGGCCTTGACGACGCCGGCGGCGACGGTGCCGACGCCGGCCTCGGCGGCGAGCTTGACCGAGACCCTGGCCGTCGGGTTCGCGGCGCGCAGGTCGTAGATCAGCTGCTTCAGATCCTCGATCGAGTAGATGTCGTGATGGGGCGGCGGTGAGATCAGCTCGACGCCCGGGGTTGAGTGACGCAGGCTGGCGATGTAGGCGTCGACCTTGTGGCCCGGCAACTGGCCTCCCTCGCCGGGCTTCGCCCCCTGGGCGACCTTGATCTGTAGCTGGTCGGCGCGGGCGAGGTAGTCGATGTCGACCCCGAACCGGCCCGAGGCGACCTGGCGGATCCGCGACCGGCGCTGATCGCCGTTGGGGTCCGGGGTGTTGCGGTTCGGGTCCTCGCCGCCCTCGCCGCTGTTCGACATGCCGCCGATCCGGTTCATCGCGACGGCGAGCGTCTCGTGCGCCTCCTTCGAGAGCGCGCCGAGGCTCATCGCCCCGGTCGAGAAACGCTTCACGATCTCGCTCGCGGGCTCGACGTCTGTCAGTGAGATCGCACCATCAGGCCGCGTCCGCAGGCCAAGCAGGCCACGAAGCAGAGAGTGGCCCGCGTTCTCGTCGTTGACGCGCCGGGAGAACTCCTCGTATGACTCCTGGCCACTCTCTGCGTCCCGCACCGACCGCTGCAGACTGGCGATCGTCTCCGGGTCCCACATGTGGCGCTCACCGTCGCGACGCCAGCGGTAAACGCCGCCCTGCGGCAGCAACGTCGCGTGGTCAGCCGCCAGCAGCGCCTCCTCGACGTGCTCGGGGAGCGCCAGGCCGTGCAGTTCGGGCCAGGCGCGGGCGTGCCGGGCGAAGGCCTCGCGGGCGAGCCCCGCGATACCGATACCGCCGAGCCGCGAGGGCGTCCCGGCGAAGTGGGTCTCGATCACGTCTCTGTCGACGCCGACCGCCTCGAAGGTCTGAGCCCCACGGTAGGAGTGGATCGTCGAGATCCCCATCTTCGAGAGCACCTTTTGCAGCCCGGCGCAGAGTCCCGTGATCGCCCGGCGCATGGCGTCCTCGGGGGTGAGCCGTTCGCCGCCGACGACAATCTCGTCCATCTCCTCGATCGTCTCCAGCATCAGGTAGGGGTTGATCGCCGTCGCGCCGAAGCCGAGCAGCGCCGCGAGGTGGTGAATCTCTCGCGGCTCACCTGACTCGACGATCAACGAGGCCTGCAGGCGGGTGCCGCTGCGGACCATGCTCTGATGGACCGCCGCCGAAGCCAGCAGCGAGGGGATCGGCACTCGCTCGGGGCCGATCTCGTGGTCGCTGATGATCAACATCGTTGCGCCGTCGGCGAGCGCCTCGTCGGCCTCGCTGCAGATCCGCTCCACGGCCGCCGCCATGCCCTCCGGGCCCTCCGACAGCGGCCAGGTGGCGTCGATCGTCACAGCCGCCAACTCTGGCTCGTCGGTGTTGCGGAGACGGTCGATGTCGTCGTTCGTGAGGATCGGATCGTCGATCTCGATCTGGAAGGAGTCGTCCTGCTCGAGGGAGAGCAGCCGGCCCTTGGCGCCGAGCCGGGTCGTCAACGACATCACCACGGTCTCCCGCACCGGGTCGATCGCCGGGTTGGTGACCTGGGCGAAGCGCTGCTTGAAGTAGCTGAACAGGGAGGGCTCCTGCTCGCTGAAGGCGGCGAGCGAGACGTCGTTGCCCATCGACCCGGTCGGCTCCTTGGCCTGCTCGACGAGCGGCATCAGCAGGATCTTCAGGTCCTCCTGCGTGTAGCCGAAGGCGAGCCGGCGCTGCCCAGCCGGAAGCTTCTCGGCCAGCCGTGCGGCCGGGGCCTCGATCTCGTTGAAGTGCTTGGTCCGGGCGCTGTCCCACAAGCCGAAGGGATGTCGCCGGGCCTCCTCGAGCTCGACCTCGCCGTCGGCGTGCACCGCACCGGTGTCGAGGTCGGCGATCACGAGCTGGCCCGGGCGGAAGCGGCCCTTGCGGAAGACCTTCGACTCCGAGACCGTGAAGATCCCGGCTTCGGAGCCCATCGCCAGCCAGCCGTCGTCGGTGATCAGCCAGCGACCCGGGCGCAGACCGTTGCGATCGACCATCGCACCGAGGGTGCGACCGTCGCAGAAGGCCATCGCCGCGGGCCCGTCCCAGGGCTCCTGCATGCGCGAGTGGTAGCGGTAGAAGCCCTCGAGCTCGGGGGGCAGATCGTCGCGGTGCTCGTGCGCCTGCGGGATCATCATCATCATCGAATGGGGGAGCGTGCGGCCGGCGAGGACCAGCAGCTCGAGCGCACGATCGAAGGCAGCGGAGTCGGACGCCGCCTCGGGAATCAAGGGGAAGAGCCCCTCGAGTCCCGGCAGCAGGGGGCTCGAGAGCGTCGCTTCGCGGGCCCGCATCCAGTTGACGTTGCCGAGTGCCGTATTGATCTCACCGTTGTGAGCGATCATCCGCAGCGGCTGGGCCAGCTCCCAGCTCGGCAGCGTGTTGGTCGAGAACCGCGAGTGAACGATCGCGAAGCGGCTCCTCAGCTCCAAGTCGGTGAGATCGGGGTAGAACTCAGACAGCTGCGGCGCCGTGAGCATGCCCTTGTAGACGATCGTTCGCGAGGAGAAGCTCGGGAACGAGGCGGCGTAGCCGAACTCGATCTCGGCCCGGCGGCGGGTCAGGAACAGGCGCCGCTCGAACTCGTCCTGGTCGCTGACCGCGTCGCCGCGCCCGATCAGCAGCTGCAGGATTCGCGGCGCCGCCTCACGTCCCAATTTGCCGGCGGCGGCCTCCTCGACCGGGACCTCGCGCCAGCTGATCGGCTTGTGTCCGTCCTCGCTGACCAGCTGCTCGAGCCGCACCTCGAGCTCGCGTGAGCGAGCCCGCTCTCGCGGGAAGAAGCAGACGGCCACCGCGAGCTCGCCGGGGCCCGGGAGCGCGGCGGCCCGGAGGCCGGCCTCGGGCGCGCGGAAGCGGAAGAAGTCATGGCAGAGCTCAAGCAGAATGCCGGCGCCGTCCCCCGTCGTCTCGTCGGCGCCCGAAGCACCTCGATGCTCGAGGCGGTCGAGCGCGATCAGGCCGCGCGAGACGACCTCGTGGCGGGCGGCATTGTCAAGTCGGGCGACGGCGGCGACGCCGCAGGAGTCCCGTTGCCAGGCGGGATCGTGGACGCCGCCGACGAATCTCGTACGCGACAGCTCGCCCACCCTGTCGGGGGCTTGGATATTGGGGTCGTTGAAGCGTTCGGTCATGTCGGCGGTGGGGATGAGGTCCTCGCGGGGCCTGGGGAGCGACTTGTGCAGACAGCCCTGGACCTTCGGTACAGGAGGCGGGCACTGCCTGACGCACCCTCTAAGGCACCGGCGAAAACGTTCGGGTTCGCGGCGCTGGGAAGAGGAAATGGTACCGACAGACGGCGCCTTGCGACAGTCCTGCGGAGCCCGACACCCGCAAAAACCGCGGTCCGCTGCGGTTTCCGCCCTCTTCGACCCCTCGGATCTAGGCGCGGCCGGCCTCGAGCAGGCGGCGGAGGAACTTGCGCGTCTCAGGAGCCTGCGGATCCTCGAGTACCTGAGCGGGGGGTCCGACCTCGACCAGGCGACCCTGGTGGAGGAAGCCCACACGGTCGGCCACCTCGCGGGCGAAGCCCATCTCATGGGTTGCGATCAGCATCGTCACACCTTCATCCTTGAGTTCGCGGACGGCGCGCAGAACGTCGCCGACGAGCTCGGGATCGAGGGCGCTGGTCACCTCGTCGAGCAGCATCGCCCGCGGGCGAGTTGCGAAGGCGCGCACGATCGCAACGCGCTGCTGCTGGCCGCCGGAGAGCCGCCCGGGGTCGTCGTCCTCGCGGCCCTCGAGGCCGAAGTGGGCGAGCAGCTCACGCGCCTTCTGCTCAGCCTCCGGCCGTGGCACGTCGTGGCCCTTGTGGATGCCGAGCACGACGTT
Source organism: Acidobacteriota bacterium (assembly GCA_032122625.1). GTDB lineage: Bacteria > Actinomycetota > Thermoleophilia > Solirubrobacterales > 70-9 > CAXMST01. The sequence goes on along the minus strand of JAQBGG010000008.1, from coordinate 19,483 downwards.
CTCGAGCACCGTCAAGTGCGGAAAGAGGTTGTAGGCCTGGAAGATCAGACCGAGGCGACGTCGTACCGAGACCTGATCGACCGAGGGATCGGTGATCACCTCACCGTCGAGGAAGATGTCGCCGTCGTCGATCTCGTTGAGGAGGTCGATGCAGCGCAGCATCGTCGACTTGCCGGAGCCCGAGGCGCCGATCAGCGCCACGGCCTCGTGTTCATGCACCTCGAGGTCGATGCCGCCCAGCACCTCGAGCTCGCCGAAGGACTTGGTCACCTCGCGCAGTTCGATCACCGGCGTGCTCATCGAACCCGCCCCCGGTCCCAGCGGTCGAGCATTCGCGCCAGCGGGATCGTCACGGCGAGATAGAGCAGGGCTGCCCCGAGCAGCGGCGTGTAGTTGAAGTCGGTCGCCGTGGCGATCTGCGCCTGCCGGAAGGCCTCGCCGGTGACGCCGATGATCGCGATCAGGGCGACGTCCTTCTGCAGGGCGATGAAGTCGTTGAGCAAGGGCGGACCGACCGACCGCACAGCCTGAGGCAGCACCACGTGACGCATCGCCTGCCGTTCGGTCAGTCCGACAGCGAGCGCCGCCTCGCGCTGGCCCCGGTGCACCGAGCGCAGTCCAGCCCGGTAGACCTCGGCCACGTAGGCGCCGTAGGAGAGGGTCAGGGCGAAGCCGCCGAGTACGACAGGGTCAGTCGGTAGCCAGTCGAAGGGGCCGCCCGAGCCAAACTCGTTGCCCGTGCCGCTGCTGCTGACCAGAGCCGGGACGCCAAACCCGACCAGGTAGACGAGCAGCACGGTCGGGATACCGCGGAAGATGTCGGTATAGACAGCGGCCATCAACCGCAGGGGGAAGAGCGCCGGCCCGGTCGAGATCCGGGTTAGGGCGACGATCAGGCCGAGAATCAGGATCGCCACCTCGGCGATCATGAAGACCCGGATGTCGAGCCAGAATGCCTTGAGGATGTCGGGGAACGTCTCCGTGAATACGTCCCAGTTGAAGAAGGTCCGCTGCACGTCCTCCCAGCCGGGACTGGTCAGGATCAGCGTCGCCAGGCCGCCGATCACGAAGACCGTTGAGACCGACGAGATCAGCAGGCCCCGGCGTTCCCTGCGCTTGTTCTCCGCCGCGCGCTCGCCGCGGCGGTCCCCCAGCGGCTCCCCGCTGGACGTCTGGGTGCCGGCGGCTACTCGAGTACCGGCGCGTTGGTCGCGTCGCTGATCCACCGCTTGTTGATCTCCTCGAGCTCACCCGAAGCGCGGAGCTCCTCGATCGCGGCGGAAACGCAGCCGGTCAGCGGCGAGTCCTTGCCCAGCAGGGCGCCCCACTCATCGCCGCCCGGGGCCGGGAACTGCCCGATGATCTGCCCGTCGGGAACCTGGACCGCGGTGACGAAGAAGGCGGTCGGGACGTCGACTACGACAGCGTCGACCTGGCCCTGCTTGAGGGCGCTGACGACGTCGTTTGACGTGTCGAAGACCGCCGGATCGGTCGTCGGCTGGATCGACGCCTCGACGGCCTCGAGGCTTGTCGTTCCGATCTGCACGCCGATCTTCGCGTCGGCGAAGTCAGCCAGGCTGGTGGCATCCGCGAAGGCGGAGCCCTTGACGGCGACGAGCGCCTGGTCGGCCGTGTAGTACGGCGCTGAGAAGTCGACCGCCTGCGCCCGCTTCGGGGTGATCGAGATCTGGTTGACGTCGAAGTCGAAGTCCTTGGGCCCGGGGCGATAGGAGGAGTTGAACGGCTCGATCACCCAGCTGACGTCGGTCGCGGCGTAGCCGAGCTTGTCGGCGACCGCGTAGGCCACGGCGCTCTCGAAGCCCTTGCCGTTGGTCGGATCGTCGTCCTCGAAATAGGGCGGGAAGGCGGGTTTGTCGGTGGCGACCGTCAACGTCCCCGCCTTGAACGTGTCGAGCGTGTCCGGCGTGCAGTCGGCCAGCGCCACGGTGGCGTCTGGGGAGGTGGAGTCGGCGCCGGTGCTCGAGCTGGAGTCGTCGTCTCCGCAGCCGGCCACGACAAGCATCGCGAGCGCGACAAGGAGGGCGAATACGGTGAGCAGCGGACGGCGTTCACGCACTGGAAAACCTCATTCATGACCGGGGGACGGGACGAAGCGGCATCCTACGCCCCCCGCCGCTCGCCTGTCGTCAGAGGGCCGAGCGCTTCGGCTCGAGCGAGCGCTCGAACTCGCGGCCTCGGTCACGACCGTTGGAGATCCTCGCCGACCTGGCCTATTGGGTGCGACCGAGGCACGCCCCCGAGGCGTCAGGCGTCCGGCCGGGTCGCTGCCACAGGCTCATGTGTCACCAAACAGTGCTAAAGTCACCTGCCCGCCGTCGACCGCAGATCTCGTCGCCGGCTATCACCCGCACCCGCACCGAGCAAGGGACGTAGTCAGATGAGCATCGCTGATCAAGCAATGGGCGCCGGGCTCCGTGCTCTCAACCGGTTCGCCGGCCTCGAGGTCGTCGACCGGGTCGGACTCCGCGACCCGGCCGAGAGGATTCTCTACCGGGCTACCCGCAACGGCTTCAGGGCCGCCAATGCGGCCGGACGCACCTTCGCCGCTGCCCAGGGACTCACCGGACCCGCCCGACAGGCGCGACCTAAGCCCCAGGAGCTCTTTGATCTCACCCCCAGTGACGAGCAGGAGATGATCGTCGAGGCATTCGGCGACTTCGCCGCCGGCAAGTTGCGCAAGGCGGCGACCGAGGCCGACAACGACTGCAAGGCCCCCGAGGAGATTCTCGCCCAGGCGAACGAGCTGGGCGTCGGAGCGCTCGGGGTGCCCGAGGAGCTCGGTGGCGCCTTCGCCGAGCGCTCGGCCGTGACCTCCGTCCTCGTCACCGAGACGCTTGCCCACGGCGACCCCGGACTCGCCGTGGCCGCCCTGGCGCCCGCCGCCGTCAGCACCGCGATCAGCCTCTGGGGCGACGCCGATCAACAGTCGACCTACCTACCCGACTTCACCGGCCAGAACCCGCCCGTAGCGGCGCTGGCGTTGCTCGAGCCCCGCCCGCTGTTCGACCCCTTCGAGCTCGAGACGAAGGCTCGCAAGGTCGGCTCCGACTACGTGATCGACGGGGTCAAGGCACTGGTTCCTCGCGCCGCCGAGGCGGAGCTCTTCGTGATTGCGGCCGAGCTCGAGGGAACCGGCCCGGCGCTGTTCATCGTCGAGGCAAAGACTGACGGCGTCCTCTTCGAGCCGGAACCTGCGATGGGCATCCGCGCGGCGGCGACTGCGAAGCTCAAGCTGGACGCCGTGAGGGTGTCACGGGCGGCGCTCCTGGCCGAAGGCAGGCCAGACTCCTACGCCGACTGCGTACGCCTCGGGCGCCTCGGTTGGTGCGCGCTCGCCTGCGGCACATCGAAGGCGGTCCTCGATCACCTGATCCCCTATGTGAATGAGCGGACCGCCTTCGGCGAGCCGATCAGTCACCGTCAGGCCGTCGCCTTCACGATCTCGAACATCGCGCTCGAGACAGAGGGCATGCGCCTGGCGACCCTGCGAGCGGCTGGGCTCGCCGACCGCGGCGAGGATTTTGCCCGCGAGACGGCGCTCGCCCGCCGGCTTTGTTCGAGCAAGGGGATGCAGATCGGCTCCGACGGTGTCCAGATGCTCGGCGGTCACGGCTACACCAAGGAATACCCCGAGGAGCGCTGGTATCGCGATCTGCGGGCCGCCGGTCTGATGGAAGGCGCGCTCCTCGTCTAGGGGCGCTGTAAGGAGAAGAGAAATCTGATGGCTATCTCACTTGAACTCCCGAAGAAGCTGCAGCTCTTGGAGCAGCAGGCGCAGCAGGTCGCGAACGAGGTGCTGCGCCCGATCTCGCGCAAGTACGACCTTGCCGAGCACGCATACCCCAAGGAGCTCGACATGCTCGCGGCGCTGATCGACGGCATGAACGACTCCGGTTCGGGCAGCGGCGCCGGCGCCTCAGGCGCCTCGAAGGACAAGGACGAGGAGAAGCGGAGCGCTCCCGCCGAGGGGGGCGGCAACCGCAACGGCGCGAACCTGGCCAGCGTGCTCGGCGTCACCGGCATGTGCTGGGGGGACGTCGGCCTGTTGCTGTCGATGCCCCGTCAGGGTCTCGGCAACTCGGCGATCTCCGCAGTCGCCACCGACGAGCAGAAGGAGCGGTTCGCCGGCAAGTGGGCGGCGATGGCGATCACCGAGCCGGAGGCAGGGTCCGACTCCGCCGCGATACGCGCCACGGCCACCCTCGAGGGCGACGAGTACGTGATCAACGGCGAGAAGATCTATGTGACGGCCGGCGACCGCGCCGACCTGATCGTCGTCTGGGCGACGCTCGACCCGAAGCTTGGTCGCGCGGCGATCAAGTCGTTCGTGGTTGCCCGCGACAACCCGGGCCTGAAGCTCGACCGGCTCGAGCACAAGCTCGGGATCAAGGCCTCTGATACGGCCAACTTCATCCTCACCGACTGCCGCGTGCCGAAGGAGGACCTGCTCGGCAACCCGGAGATCGACATGAAGAAGTCGTTCGGCGGGGTGATGCAGACCTTCGACAACACACGTCCCCTGGTCGCCGGGATGGCGGTCGGGTTGGCGCAGGCCTGCCTCGAGGAGACCAAGCGGTCCCTGGCCGAGGCCGGAGTCGAGATCGACTACGACCGGCCGATCAACACGCAAGCTGCCGCCGCCGCCGAGTTCATCGAGCTCGAGGCGGACTACGAGGCAGCGCGTCTGCTGATGCTGGAGGCGGCCTGGATGGCGGACAACCGCAAGCCGAACTCGCTGCAGGCCTCATACTCAAAGGCCAAGGCGGGCCGCACGGCAACCGACGTCGCCCTGCGCTGCGTAGCCCTCTGCGGCTCGATCGGCTACTCCGAGACGAGTCTGCTCGAGAAGTGGGCGCGGGATGCGAAGATCCTTGACATCTTCGAGGGCACTCAGCAGATCCAGCTCCTGATCATCGCCCGCCAGCTCTTGAAGAAGACCTCGGCCGAGTTGCTCTAGGCCCGGATCCGGGGATCGTCTCGCCGGCGGGCCCGGTCAGGGACCGGACGGAAACATCTCGGTTCCATTCCCAAGGAGGGAACGATGAACGACAAGACGCGCAAGGTCGCCATCCTCGGCGGTAATCGAATCCCTTTCGCCCGCTCGAACGGGCCCTACAAGCGGGCCTCCAATCAGGACATGCTGACCGCGGCGTTCGACGGGCTCGTCGAACGAACCGGCATCGCCGGCGAGCGGCTCGGCGAGGTAGCCGGAGGCGCCGTCGTCAAGCTCGCCCGCGACATCAACCTGACGCGTGAATCGGTGCTCAGCACCAAGCTCGCTCCCGAGACCCCCGCCTACGATGTTGGCCAGGCGTGTGGCACCGGCCTCGAGGCCGCGATCCTCGTCGCCAACAAGATCACCCTCGGGCAGGTCGACTCGGCGATCGCCGGCGGCACCGACACCACGTCTGACCCCCCAATCGCGATCGGCGACGACCTGCGCCGGGTGCTGGTCGAGATCAACGCCGCCCGCGGCAACGTCGACCGGCTCAAGGCGGTGGCCAAGTTGCGGCCCTCGATGCCGATCGACTTTCCGCAAAACGCCGAGGCCCGGACCGGTCTCTCAATGGGCGAGCACACGGCGATCATGGCCGCCGAGTGGGGCCTCAGCCGCGAGGAGCAGGACGAGCTCGCCGCCGCCAGCAACCAGAATCTTGCCGCCGCCTACGACCGGGGCTTTTTCGACGACCTGGTCAGCCCCTATCTCGGGCTCAAGCGTGACGACAACATGCGCCCGGGATCGACGGTCGAAAAGCTGGCCAAGCTGAAGCCCGCGTTCGGCGGACCGGAGGGCACGATGACCGCGGGCAACTCGACCCCGCTGACCGACGGCGCCTCCGCGGTGCTGTTGGGCAGCGAGCAGTGGGCCGCGGCGCATGACCTCGAGCCGCTCGCGTACCTGGTCGACGCTGAGACGGCTGCGGTCGACTTCGTCGGTAAGAAGGAGGGGCTGTTGATGGCCCCCGCCTACGCGGTCCCCCGGATGCTCGCCCGCAGCGGCATCGAGCTCGATGAGTTCGACTTCTACGAGATCCACGAGGCCTTCGCTGCGCAGGTGCTCTGCACACTGCGCGCCTGGGAGGACCCGGTGTTCTGCAAGGAGCGGCTTGGTCTCCCGAAGCCACTCGGCGGCATCGACCGCGCCAAGCTCAACGTCAACGGCGGCTCGCTTGCGGCGGGCCACCCGTTCGCGGCCACCGGCGGCCGCATCGTCGGAGGACTTGCCGAACAGCTGAAGGAAAACGGTGGCGGACGGGGCCTGATTTCGATCTGCGCCGCCGGCGGCCAGGGTGTCGTCGCGATTCTCGAAGCCTGACGGCAGCAAGAGGAGAACCGAATGTCTGACCGCTACAGCCAGATCGTCAACAATCCCGTTGGCGACTTCATCGCCAAGAACCTCGGCCTACCGCGTCCGACCGAGCTCGAGCGCTTTCAGCCAGGCCAGCCCCTGACTTCAGGCCGAGCGTTGCTCGGCGCCGCGCCCGGCGGCCGGCTGACCGAGACCCTCGCCCGTGAGCTCGCGCTCGCCGAGGTCAGCACCGACACTCCGCTCGACGAGGAGGTGCGCGCCGCCGCCGCCGCCGGTGACCTCGATGCCGGCATCTGGAGCGCGGACGCACCCGGCTCCAGTCGCTACAAGGCGCTGGTCTTCGACGCCACCGGGATCGACGACTCGACCAAGCTTCGGGAGCTCTGGGCCTTCTTCCATCCGAGCTTCCGCTCCCTGCAGCCGTCAGGGCGGGTGCTGGTCTTCGGCACGCCCCCGAAGGAGTGCAGGAGCCCCCGCGAGGCGACCGCGCAGCGCGCGCTCGAGGGCTTCACGCGCTCGATCGCCAAGGAGGCGCGAGCGGGCGGCACCGCACAACTCGTCTACGTCGCACCCGGAGCCGAAGGGCGGCTCGCCTCGACCCTGCGCTTCTTTCTCTCGGCCCGCTCGGCCTACGTGTCCGGCCAGGTTGCCCGAATCGGCAACGGCGGCAAGGTGCCGGAGATCGATTGGGACCAACCGCTGGCGGACTCGGTGGCGTTGGTTACCGGCGCCTCCCGCGGAATCGGCGAGGCAATCGCCCGCACGCTGGCGCGGGACGGCGCCCACGTCGTCGGGCTCGACATCCCGCCACAGGCCGATGACCTCTCCCGCGTCTGCGCCGAGATCGGCGGCTCGACTATCACCGTCGACATCACCGACCCAGATGCCCCGGCGGCGATCTGCGAGCGCCTGCAGTCCGAGCACGGAGGCGTCGACATCGTCGTCCACAACGCCGGCGTCACCAAGGACAAGACGATCGTCGGCATGGATGAAGATCGCTGGAGCGTGCTCGTCGACATCAACCTCTCCAGTGAGGAGCGGATCAACGACGCGCTGCTCGAGGGCAAGGTGCTCAACGAGGGGTCCCGGATCATCTGCGTCTCCTCGATCAGCGGCATCGCCGGCAACGCCGGCCAGACCAACTACGGTACCTCGAAGGCGGGCGTGATCGGCATGGTCGAGTCGATGGCTCCGGTCCTCGCCGGGATGGGCGCGACGATCAACGCCGTCGCTCCTGGCTTCATCGAGTCGCAGATGACAGCCGCGATGCCGATCGCTACCCGCGAGGCGGGCCGTCGACTCAACTCCCTGAGTCAGGGCGGGCTGCCGATCGACGTCGCCGAGACGATCGCCTGGTACGCCAGTCCCGCCTCGACCGGCCTCAACGGCAACCTCGTCCGGGTGTGTGGCCAGGGCCTCCTCGGAGCCTGAACGATCATGTCTGAGCGCATCCTTCAGGCTCCGCCCAAGCTGCTCGGGCTTTACGGCAAGGCCGTGCTGGGCGGAATCCCGGGCGCCGGCCGGATCCCGTTCCTCGGGATCGGCGGGCGCTCGGCTGAGATCCCCGAGACCACCCTGATCGTGCCGGAAACCACGATCGAGGTCGAGCGGCTGGCCGACTACTGCCGGGTCTGCGGCTTCACTCTGCGCGACACCCTGCCGGTCACCTATCCGCACATGCTGGCTTTCCCCCTGCAGATGTCGCTGATCACAGAGGAGGACTTTCCCTTCGGCGGGATCGGCCTGGTCCACATCGCCAACAGCATCACTCAGCATCGGCCGATCAGGATCGGTGAGGCGCTCGAGATCCGCGTCAACGCGACGCCGCTGAGACCGCATCCCAAGGGCCAACAGTTCGACTTCATCAGCGAAGCCAGGGTCGGGGGGGATCTGGTCTGGGGGTCGGTCAGCACGACGCTGCGCCGCGGCTCCGCGGGTTCCCAGTCCGCCGACGACCGGGGCGAGGCTTTCGACGCCACCGATTTCAGCGCGCTCCCGGCCGCGGCGGAGTGGAGGCTCGACCCGGGTCTCGGCCGCCGTTACGGCGCGGTCTCCGGCGATCGCAACCCGATTCACATCTCGGAATGGACCGCGAAGCCGCTCGGCTTCCCGAAGGCGATCGCGCACGGGATGTGGACCAAGGCCCGCTGCCTGGCTGCGCTCGAGGGCCGTCTGCCCGACCCGCTTGTCGTCGAGGTTCGCTTCAAGCGCCCGATCCTGCTGCCGGGTCGGGTCTCGTTCGCATCCTCGGCACGGGGCGACGATGGCACCGTCTTCGCGGTCCGCGACGCCCGCAGGGGCACTCCGCACCTGGAGGGCTTTCTGCGCCCCGCCTAGTTGTAGGGGGAGGCGGAGGAGCCAGGGCCCGACTCGCGCGAGGTCGCGGCGGTCGCACACGACGCGGGGCCGAAACCTCCTGCAAATGCAACAGATCGTGCACGATTGTTAGTAGGTCCTTGCAAACTGGCCGTGCGCCGCTAATGTCATCCGTCCGGTCCGTCGACCAATCGGCGGGCCGTTCGCATGCCGGGCCCCCTCCACACTCCTCAGCGCGACCTTCGCCGTCCCGGCGCCGTCGCCGCCATGCTGACAGCGGGAGTTCTGCTTGCCACGCTGCTGACCCTCCAAGCACCGGCGCCCACCCACGCCCAGGGCACCGCGCAGAAGCTCGCCCAGGTGCGGGATCGCCAGGCGCAGCTCGCTGACCGGCTTCAGGCCCACAACGGCGAGGTCAACGCTCTGATCGGCGAGGTTTCCGAGTTGCGCGCGAAAGAGGACGCGGTCGGTGCTGCGCTCGCCGAGCGCCAGGCTGAGCTGGACCGGACGACCGCCGAACTCGAGGCCGGCCGGGAGCGACTGGTCGAGCTCCGCAAGGAGTTGGACCGGGCCGGGGCGGAGCTCGAGGACCTGCTGGTCTCTCTCTATAAGTCGGGTTCGCCGGATCTTGGCGCCCTGTTGCTCGACTCCTCGGACTTCGAGGATTTCGCCGTGCAGACCGAGTACTTCGACCGCCTCCAGGGCTATCAATCGTCGGTGATCGAGCGCGCCCGAGCGCTCCGCGACGAGAGCGTCGCGCTGGTCGCAAAGCTCGCCTCCGACCGCGCCCGGATCGAGTCTGCTCGCGATCAGATTGCGGCTCGCCGCGACGAGCTCGCGAGCTCGAGGGCCGTCCTCGAACAGCGCGAAGCCGCCCTCGCAGCGGCCCGCAAGCAGCGGCGCGACGCGCTGAGCTCGCTGAGCTCGCGGGAGGAGGACCTGGTCAAGGCTCTCGAGGCTCCGGCCGAGCCCGCGACGAGCGGCCCAGTCGCGCCCGCCGACCCCGCTCCGGCGCCGGTCCCCGGGCAGACCGCAAAGCTCGACGCCAGCGGCAACGCGATCCCACCGGCAGGCGCCCCGCCCGCGGTCGTCGCCGCGATCGAGGCAGCGAACCAGATCTCCGACACCCCCTACCTCTGGGGCGGCGGTCACGGCTCCTTCGATTCCTCCGGCTATGACTGCTCGGGCGCGATCAGCTTCGCCCTCCATGGCGCCGGTCTGCTCTCGACCCCACTCGACTCGACCGGCTTCACGTTCTGGGGCGAGCCCGGCGTCGGCCGCTGGATCACCGTCTACGGCAACTCGGGCCACGCCTACGCCGTGATTGCCGGACTCCGCTGGGACACCTCCGGCGGCGCTGGGCCCCGCTGGCACGCCGACGCCCGCTCCTCCGCCGGGTTCGTCGCCCGCCATCCCAGCGGCCTGTAGGTCTCCGAGGCGCTGAGTCCGGGGCCGCGATCAGCGCCCGGCGGCGCTACGATCTCCCGGTGGCCGAGCTGATCCACACTTGTTACCGGGTCCTTGACCTCGAGCGCTCCGTCTCCTTCTACGAGAAGCTGGGCTTTGAGGAGATCGGCCGGATGCCGATCCGCGACGAGGCCATCAACTGCTTCATGGGCTTGCCCGAGGATGGTGCGCGACTCGAGCTGACCTGCAACCACGGGGTCACCGAGCCGTACGAGATCGGCACCGGCTACGGCCACATAGCGATCACGGTGGAGGATCTCGACGGCGCCCTCGCCGGGCTCGCGGATCTGGGGATCGAGCCCGAGAAGCCGCCCTACACCGTCAGCGACGGCGGCTCCCGGCTCTGCTTCGTCGGCGATCCCGACGGCTACCGGATCGAACTGATCGAGAGTGACCCGGCCCATTAGCGGCGGCGGTTTGTTGAGCGGCCCCCAGAACTTCTCCGGCGGCTGAGAGTGTCAGTGTCCCTGCCGCCCGGCCCACGGATGCCCCGTCTGATGCAGACGATCGGCTGGTGGGCGCGACCGACCGCGTTTGTCGAGCAATGCCGGCGTCGGTACGGCACGCCGTTCACGATCCAGTTCGTCGGCGAGCGCCCGTTCATCCTGATCTCCGACCCCGAGCAGCTCAAGGAGGTCTTTACGGCGCCCCCGGACGTCCTCTACCCGGGCGAGGGAGCCCGGATCCTCGAGCCTCTGGTTGGTCCCAACTCGATCCTGCTGCTGGATGAGGCGGCCCACATGCGGCAAAAGCGCCTGGTCCTGCCGGCCTTCCACGGCGAGCGGATGGAGGCCCTCCGGGAGGTCGTCACCGATGTATCGCAGCGCGAGATCGAGAGCTGGCCTCGAGGCGAGCCGGTTGAGATGCACACGCGCCTGCAGGGGCTGACGATGGAGGTAATCCTCCGCGCCGTCTTTGGGCTCGAGGCCGGCTCCCGGCTCGAGGAGCTACGCGAGGCTCTTACCGAGATGCTCGCCTTTGGGCTGAGCCCCATCAGCTTGCTGCCTCAGGCCCAGCGGGCTCCGTTCGGGCTCGGACCGTGGGGTCGATTCACCCGCGCCCGAGCCCGCGCCGACAGGCTCGTCTACGGCGAGATCACCGAGCGACGGCGAGATGGCGGGGAGGAGGGCAACGATATCCTCGCCGCCCTGCTCCCGGCCACTCATGAAGACGGGACGTCGATGTCCGACACCGAGATCCGCGACGAGCTGATGACGATGCTCGTCGCCGGGCATGAGACGACGGCCACCTCGCTTTCCTGGGCGCTGGAGCGGCTGGCTCGCCACCCCGAGGCGCTCGGGCGCCTCGTCGAGGAGATCGACACCGAGGGGGGCGACGAGTACCTGACGGCGACGATCCGCGAGGTCTTGCGCCGTCGCCCGGTGCTCGCCAACGCCGCCCCGCGGACGACCAAGCAGGAGATTGAGATCGGTGGCCGCCTCTACCCCAAGGACGTCCATCTGATCGCCAGCGCCTGGCTCGTGCACCATGATCCCGAGATCTACCCCGACCCCTACGCCTTCCGACCTGAGCGCTTTCTCGACAACGAGCCGGGCACTTACACCTGGATCCCGTTCGGCGGCGGCCGGCGCCGCTGCATCGGCGCCAACTTCGCGATGCTCGAGATGTCGATTGTGCTCAAGGAGCTGCTGCGGAGCACCGAGATCAGCGTCGGTGGCGCTGGGGGCGAGCCGACTCGCAGACGGGCGATCACGTCCGCTCCCGCCCGCGGCGCGGTCACCACGCTCACTCCGCGTCGGCGCCGAACGGCGCCAACGGCTGCGGTTACGTAGACGTCTTCGGCGCCCTCGTGGCTGCGCCATTCAGGCGCCTGCCGGTGCCTGAGCGTTCACGCGTCGGCGACGGTGATTCCCTTCGCCGTCAGGCGCTCGCGTAGGGCTCCCATCGCGGAGAGCAACGCGATCCGCTTCGGGACGCCGATCGGTCCGCTCTCGCCGTCCCGCTCGCGGGCGATCATCGCGACGTTGATCAGGGTCCGCTCTGGGGCTCGCCACTCTCCCCAGGGCGAGGTGCGGTACTCGGCGCCCATGACCAGCTCCTCGGACAGCTCGACGATTGCGCCACCCGCCCCCTCGGGCACGTGCCGGAGCAGATAGGTCCAGTAGCCGTGCAGCTGATCCACTCGCTCGAGGTCACAGATCGGCCCGTGACCGGGAACAATCGACGTCGGCTCCAGCTCGGCGATCCGCTCCAGCGCCGCGATCCAGTTCGAAGCCGGACCCGCCCACATGATCGGAGTGACCCCGCTGAAGATGATGTCGCCGCTGAATAGCACCCGGCGGTCGGGGACCCAGACGATCGCGTCGCCCGAGGTATGCGCGGGTCCGACCTCGATCAGCTCGATCGAGCGCCCACCGATCTCGAGCTCCAGCCGGCCGCTGAACTCCCGCGTCGGTAGGCGCGGCTTGATCCCGTCGAAGTGGTAGGCCGAAAGCGCCCTCCCGAATGCGGCCAGCCCGCGCATCCGCTCCTTGCTGGGGAGCAGCGGTAGGCCCGCGGCCTTGCCGGCGATCGCCGGCAGCATGCGCATCCGCCTCAGCATCGCCGGCGGCTCCTCGGCCATTTGAGCTGCTGCCCTCTCGGTGGCGATGATCTCCGTTCCACCCAGCAAGCCGTTGCCGTACCAATGGTCGCCGTCGCCGTGAGTATTGATCAGCGTGCTCACCGGGGCACCCTCTCGAGCGGAGACCATCGCATCCAACATCCGCCGGGTCAATCGCTCATCCCAGAGTGTGTCGATGAGGACGCTCTCGCCGTCGCCGACGATCAACCCCGCGTTCGACTCGCCGAGGTCTCCGTTGGGCTGGATCCAGGCGAAGGTCTCGGGTGCGGCCTCATGAACGCCACCGGCAAAGGCCGGGGCGTTGCCGAGCGGCGTAAGACGCTCCTCGGTGGTCGCTGCAGCGTCCATCGGGCCGCGGACGCTATCAGCGCCGCTGACTCGTGCCCGGCCGTGGCGATGCCAATCCGCTGCGGCGGCAAGGTGGCTGACGGTATCCAGCCCCGCAACCGACTAGCGTGCCGCGCCGATGGCCGGACTCGAGTGGAAGACCTGGATAACGGAATCGGCCGAGCGGATCGCCGCCCGGGCCGAACGCGATCTGGCTGCGCTCGTCGACGTCTCATCTCCCTCCGGCGACGTCGAGGCGGCCGAGTCAGCTGTGGCCGTCGCTACGGCGCTGCTTGCAGATGGCGTTGAGATCGAGCGGCTCGAGTGCTCATCCCCCGATCACGCTGAAGACCTGCTGGCCCATCTGCGCGGAACCGGCGAGGGAAAGCTGCTCATGCTGGGTCACCTCGACACGGTGGTCTCCCACGAGGCGCATCACCCGATGCGCCGCGAGGGCGAGCTACTCCGTGGACCGGGGACGATCGACATGAAGGGCGGCGTCGCGCTTTCGCTCGGCGTCCTGCGAGCCCTCGCGGCGCGCCCGGAAGCCTTCGCGGAGGTCGCTCTTCTGCTGGTCGTCGACGAGGAGTGGAGGACCGCCCCGTTCGTACACGCCGCGCGGTTCGCCGGACATGACGCCTGCCTCTGCTTCGAGGGCGGTGAGCTGGCCGACGGTGAGGACGCCGTGGTCGTTGCCCGCAAGGCGGCGGGGACGATCAGGATCGAGGCCGATGGCCTGGCGGCACACTCGGGCTCCGAGCCGGATGCCGGACGTAACGCACTGCTCGCCCTCTCCAGGGTCGCGACCATCGCCGCCGGCCTTCACGATCCCGGGGGAGGCGACCGGCTCACGGTCGTACCGACAATCCTCCGCTCCGGGCAAGCGTTTAACGTCGTGCCGGGCGAGGGCGAGCTCTTTCTCGACGTACGGGCCGGCGACCTCGAGGCAATCGAGGGTGTGCTCGCCGCGATGCCGGCTGAGGTCGACGGAGTTGGCCTGGCCGCCGAGATGGGTCGCAGGTGGCCGGCGATGGACATGGTCGAGCGCTCGGCCGAGCCTTTGCGGCGGGCGTCCGAGTTGCTTGGACGCCGGCTCGTCGGGGCCGAGCGCGGCGGCGCCAGCGACGCCAGCCACCTGGCGGCGGGCGCACCTCTGCTCGCGATCGACGGCCTCGGGCCGCTCGGCGGCGGCTCGCACGCGCCGGACGAGCACATCCTCGCCCGCTCGATTCACTCACGCGCGGAGGTCGCGCTCGCCCTCGTCGCGGCGGTCCTGACTGCAGGCTGATTCGGCTCAGCGCCGGTGCCCGCTGTCCGCCATGATGTACCTGGCTGGGTAGCCAGCAGATCTTCAGCAACCGAGAGGAGAACGCAGATGGCGCGTAAGCAGGTCAAGTCCGTGTCGGGTCAGGTGGTGGCAATCACCGGTGGCGCGCAGGGCATCGGCAAGTCAACGGCGGCAGCGCTAATTCGGCGGGGTGCCCGGGTCGCGATCGGCGATCTCAACCAGGAGCTGGCCGAGAAGACCGCGACCGAGCTCGGCGGCAACTGCGTCGCCTTTGAGCTCGATGTGACCAGTCGTCCCAGCTTCGAGGCCTTTCTCGACGCCGCCGAGGCGGAGCTCGGCCCCGTCGACGTCGTCGTCAACAACGCCGGGATCATGCCGCTCAACATGCTCTCCGACGAGCCTGACGAGATCGCGAAGCTGCAGATCGACATCAATCTGCACGGCGTCATCTTCGGCACGAAGATCGCGATAGCCCGGATGGTCCCGCGAGCCAAGGGCCACATCGTCAACATCGCCAGCCAGGCGGGCAAGGCCGGGTTCCCCGGCGGCGCCACCTACTGCGCGACCAAGCACGCCGTCGTCGGTCTCTCGGAGGCTGCTCGCCTCGAGCTCAGGGACACGGGCGTCGAGGTCTCGGTTGTGATGCCGGCGGTCGTCAACACCGAGCTCGGATCCGGCTTGCACGAGGCGCGCGGGGTCAAGACCCTGGAGCCCGAAGAGGTCGCCGAGGCGGTCGTCGAGGCGATCGAGACGAACCGCTTCGACGTCTGGGTGCCGAAGAACACGGCGGCGATCGCGACGGTGATGAACATCGTCCCGCGGCGTGGCCGCGAGGCGATCGCCCGCCTGCTGAAGGCCGACGACATTCTCGCCACTCCGGACAAGGGTGCCCGTGCCGCCTACGAGAATCGCGCCGCCGGCAGCCAGTCGGACGAGGCAGCCGCAGAGGCCGCCGAGTCTGAGGAGGCTGCGAAGAAGGGCTAACCGGGCGTGTAGCTGACGAGGGCTGCCCGCCCGCCGAGTCCGTCGGTGTGCACGCTCATCACCGGACCGACGTCACGGGCGTAGAACTTCAACTCCTGGACCTTCGGCTCCAGAGGGACGAGGTCGCGGGTCATGACGACGTCGTCGAAGAACCCGAACGGGACCTCTACCTGCTCGGAGCCGGCGGTGATCACGCCAGATCGGTCTTCGGCCTCACCCTTGTAGTACTCCTGCCGGTATTCCATACCAGGCTGCGGATCGGCGGGGATTGCGATCCCGGCCTGCGCACCGTCGACGCCGGCCTCGAATGAGCCGGCGCTGTTGATCGGCTTGCCGTTCTTGTACTCGGAGGTGTTCTCGCCGAGGTACCAGACATTGCCCGCGGAATCCTGCGCGTACCAATCGTCGGTGACCTCGACCGGCCCGTCCTTGTCGCTGACGGTATCGCGCACGACGACGGCCTCGATCCCGTTGGCGATCGTCTTCGTCTTCTCGGTGACCTCAACCACCACCTTCTCGCGGTCCCCCTTGACGTCGGTCTCCTCGTAGACCCACCTGCTACCCGGGCTCATCGGCCAGTACGGGTTGTCGATCGTCGTCGTGAAGTCGGCAGGGTCAAGCTCGACCGGCTCGCTTCCCTGGGGCAGGCCGGCGGAGACGTCCGCGGCCGCCGCACCCGTCGCGTCCGTCGCCGCGGTGACCGTGGTCGTGCTGGCGTCGCTGCCGCAGGCCACGAGCCCGAGCGCCGCAAGCAGGGCGGCAATCGGTATCGCCGGCATCAGCTTCGAACGCCTGATATCTAGGTTCATCTCGAGATCCTTTCCTGAGACCGTTGACGGTGATTACGCCTAGAGGTCTACGCGGGCCGGATGAGAGCGGGATGAGCGTCGTCGGGCGCCCCAGCCGGGCCGAAGCTGATTCGCACCGCCGAGGGCCTCTCCGGCAAGACCGAGGCGCTGCCGCCATGCGCTGCCGCGACGGCTCCGACGATCGCCAAGCCAAGCCCGGCGCCCCCGCCGGTGCGTCCCTGATCGGCTCGGCTGAAGCGCTCAAAGGCGTGGTCGCGGAACTCCTCGGGAAAGCCGCGCCCCTCATCGCTGACCTCAACCATCAGCTCGCCGGACTGGATCCGGGCCTCGATCTTTACCGTGCCGCTGCCGTGCCGCAGCGCGTTGTCGAGCAGGTTGCCGAGGGCCTGCTCCGCCCTCAGCGGATCGATCGAAACCGAGGTTCCCTGCGGCGCCGTCCGCTCGATACGGCGCGACTGCTGCGCTGCCGCCCGGGCGAAGCGGCCGCTGACGCGGCTCAGGAGCTCGTCGACGTCGACCGACTCGCGCCGGATCGGGATCGCGCCCCGGTCGGCGCGGGCCGCAATCAGCAGGTCGTCCGCCAGACGGGCCAGGCGGTCGACCTCGCCCAATGCCGAACTGATCGCGTCGCGCAGTTCGCCAGGGCTGCGGTCACCGTGCTCGGCCAGTTCGAGCTCGGTCTTCAGAATCGCCAACGGCGTCCGCAGCTCGTGGCTGGCGTCAGAGACGAAGTTCTTCTCCCGGTCGAGGGCCTGCTCGAGGCGCTCCAGCAACGAGTTCAGCGTGACCGCCAGCGCCCGCAGTTCGTCGTCCGCCGCCGGCACGGGCAGCCGCTCGCCGCCCCCCTCGCCGCTGATCCCGTCGGCCCGAGCCCGCATGAACTCGACGGGCAATAGCGCCCGGCGGGCAAGCAGGTAGCCCGCGCCGGCGGCGAGCAACAGAGCGAGCGGCGCCCCGACCGCGAAGGCGGCGACAATCTGCGAGAGCGTCTCGGCCCGGTCCTGATTGGCGGTGCCGGAGACCGCCACGAGCGTGCGCCGGCCGGAGGGGGCCGGCCCCGCGAGCACGCGAGCGCCGCCGTCGACGCCGGCCACGTCGAGCTCAGGCAGAAGCAGATCGCCGCGCACCGCGGTCGCCGTCGCCTCGGCGCCTATCGCCGGGCCGGAGTCCGCCGGCAGGGTCGAGAACAGGACCTCGCCGTCGGCGGCGAGGATCTGTGAGAAGTTGTCCTCAGAATCGAGTGCCGGTGCCGACCGCAGCGCCGTGGGCAGGCCCACGGGCGAGCCGGCGAGGAGTGCCCGGAGGCTCTCCTGCTGGGCGCTCAGCGACTCGTCTCGTGACTCGGTCAGGTCCCGATCGACGCGGACGTAGACGAAGCTCGCAGCCAGGGCGAGCACGACGAGCAAGGCCGCCGAGAATGCAATCGTCAGCCGCGCCCTGATCGAGAGCCGACCGAGCAACCTCATTCGGCCCGCAACCTGTAGCCGGCGCCCCGCACGGTCTCTATCGAGTCCCCCCCGAACGGTTTGTCGATCTTCTGGCGCAGGTAGCGGACGTAGACATCGACGACGTTCGACCGGTTCTCGTAGTCGTACTCCCATGCCCGCTCGAGCAGGTCGAAGCGGGAGAGGATCGCCCCGGGTCGGCGCATGAAGACCTCGAGCAGCGCGAACTCCTTCGCCGACAGCGAGATCTCCGTCTCGCCGCGCCAGACCCGGCGAGCGGCGGGGTCGAGGCGCAGATCCCCGACCTCGAGCACGGTCGGTCGCTGGTTGCTGCCGCGCCGCGCCAGAGCGCGCAGGCGAGCCATCAGTTCGGCGAACGAGAACGGCTTCGTCAGGTAGTCATCGGCGCCGTGGTCAAGTCCGGCGACGCGGTCCTCAACCGCGTCCCTTGCGGTCAACATCAGCACGGGAGACCAGACGCCGTCCTTGCGCAGCCGCTGGCAGGTCTCGAAGCCGTCGATCCCCGGCAGCATCACATCGAGGACGATCGCGTCGTAGGGCGTTACGCCGGCCATCACCAACGCGTCCTCGCCATTCGGCGCGAGGTCGGCCGTCGCGCCCTCGTCGATCAGACCGCGGCGGATCAATGCGGCCATCTTCGGTTCGTCTTCGACTACGAGGATCTTCATCGCTGCAGGTTCTCGGCTGAAAATGAGAGCAGGATGAGAGCCTCAACGTCCTCTGCCGTCGCTCCGGGGGCCGTCTAATCGACGGCGGCGAGCGCGATTTCGTTGGTCTCGACCTTCGGGGAGACGCGCCCGATCGTTCGCATCAGGTTCCAGAAAATGGGCAGCTCCGGGTAGAGAACCGGCTTGCCGGAGGTGATCACCGTGGCGGAGAGCGCCCGCTCTGGGTCGGCCCAGCCGATGATGTTGGTGAAGCCGAGGTGGCCGAAGGCATGCTCGGTGTCGGGTCCGTAGAGGCTCAGGAGCTGTGCGCCGAGCATCATTCCGAGGCTGAACCGGGTTGGGAAACCGAGCGTGAAGTCGATCTCCATGTAGGACTGCTCGGTCAGCATCCGCCTCAAGGTTCG
The DNA here is from genome assembly GCA_032122625.1 of Acidobacteriota bacterium. Classification (GTDB taxonomy): domain Bacteria; phylum Actinomycetota; class Thermoleophilia; order Solirubrobacterales; family 70-9; genus CAXMST01. The sequence continues at coordinate 839 of JAQBGG010000008.1, read as the reverse complement.
CGGCTCGAAGATCCGCACCCCATCGAGCTCGCCGCCGCGGCGCAGCAGCTCGAAGAACCGCGAGAGCTCGGTGGCGGTCGTCACCGTGTTGCCGGATGGGATGATCCCGGTCAGGAACTCGGGCTCGTTGGCGAGCCTCGCGGCATCGCCGACCGAGACCCCAAGCGCCCGCTTGAGCAGGTTCGAGAGCGGCGGCAGCACCGGGGCGCCCGTGTAGTGACTGGTGGCGACGGCCTCGACGTCGGTGGCGTCGACGCCGTAGTTGGTCCAGCGGAAGCCAAGCGGGTCGAGGATCTCCTCCGCCAGGACCTCCCGGATCGACTTGCCGGTGACGCGATGAACGATCTCGCCGATGATGTAGCCACCGGAGATCGCGTGGTAGGCGAGCGCTGTTCCCGGCCGGGACTGGGGCTTCGCATCGACGAGCATCTCGACGATCGCGTCGCGGTCATCGATGTTCTCGAGCTTGAACGCTTCGCCCGGCAGGTTCGGCACGCCGCCCCGGTGGGAGAGCACGTGGGCGATCGTGACCCCCTCCTTGCCGTGCCTCGCGTATTCGGGGATGTACTCGGCGACGCGGTCGTCGATGTGGATCTTCCCCTGCTGGTCGAGCAGGTGGGCAACCGAGGCCGTGAGCGCCTTCGAGGCGCTGAAGATCACATGCGGCGTATCGGGGGTGTTGAGCACGGGCTCGGCGTCGCCGGGCGCGTCCGGGCCGACGCCCCTGGCCCAACCGATCGAGCGATCGAGCACGACCTCGCCCTCGCGGCGAACGCAGAGGCTGACCGCCGGATGGACGCCCGACCGGAACAGCTTCTTGGCCGCGGACCAGATCCGAG
>JAQBGG010000007.1:0-13954 GCA_032122625.1 Acidobacteriota bacterium | reverse complement strand
AGCGAAGAAGCTGAAGAAGCTGGCGATCAGGAGCAGGGTGAAGATCATGCCGACATGGACGACCGCGAAGGCGCTCCAGGAGGGGGCGGTGCTGTTCTGAACCTGCGAGCCGATCCAGACCCACGCGACCGGCACGCCGAGGCCCACCAACACCGCGAGCACGACTATCGCGAGCCGAGTGAACAGCGTCGAGATCCCCTGCCAGATCGGCTGCAGCACTTGCATCTGACCGATCAGGATAGACGGCCGTCCCAGCCGGTCCGGCGGCCGAGGTGCCGCTCGAGGAAACGCGGTAGGGGCCCCCGGTAAGCTGGCCGCCTTGTGCTGACCGCGATGCGCGCCCTCGGATCGTCGCTCGAGGCCGCCCCGCTGGAGGCCTCGCTGGCCACGCCTTTGCCGGATCCACTCGAGGTAGGGGCCGGCACGGTGCTCTATCTCGAGGGCCTCTGCGACGCGCGGACGGACGGTGATTCCCTCGAGGTGGCGATCGCGGAGCTGCGGAGCCCAGCCGGGATTGAGCGCATTCCAGCGAGGGGAGCCTCGAAGGCGGTCTGCCGCTGGTGGGCCTTGGTCGAGATCCCAGCCGCCCTCTGCGGCGGCGAGGCCGGTGTGGAGCTCCATGCGCGCCTCGCGGGGCGGCGGGCGACCGCGTCGCTCGGCATCCTGCGCGCGGTCGAGATCGACCCCTTTTGTGCCCCGCCGGCTCCGTCGTTCGTGGTCGGCGACGGTGGCCCGCTGATCGCGATCTGCATGGCGACGCACGAGCCTGACCGCGATCGCGTCGCCCGGCAGCTGGAGTCGATCCGTGCCCAGGATTGGGAGGCGTGGGTCTGCGTGATCAGCGACGACGCGTCCTCGCCGGCGGCATTCAAGTGCCTGCAGGAGCTGACCGCGGACGATCGGCGCTTTGTCCTCTCGCGGTCCGGGCACCGGCTCGGCTTCTACCGGAACTTCGAGCGAGCCCTGCGGATGACGCCCGCGGAGGCATCGTTCGTCGCGCTCGCCGACCAGGACGACGTCTGGCATTCCGACAAGCTCTCGGCGTTGCGGGCGACGCTGGAGGCCGACCCCGAGGCGCAACTCGCCTACAGCGACATGCGGATTCTCGATTCGCACGGAAAAGTCGTCTCCGACACCTACTGGATCCTCCGCCGCAACTGCTCCGACGACCTCACCTCCCTATTGGTCGCCAACACGGTGACCGGAGCCGCCTCGCTTTTCCGGCGTGGAATCCTCGACACCGCGCTTCCGTTTCCGCCGCCGTTCGGCGAGCCCTACCACGACCACTGGCTTGCGGTTTGCGCTCTCAGCGCCGGCGGGCTCGCCTACCTCGACCGCCCGACCTACGACAGGGTCCGCCACCTCGACTCGGTTACCGCCGGCACTCGGCACGCCCAGGCGCTGCACGAGATGGGCGGCGGGTCCTCCGGTGAGGGCTCGGGCCCGCGATCCGCGAAGCCCCCGCCGCGCGATCTGGCCGCCACTTATCGGGACGGCTTCCTAGGGGCGGCGCAGTTCGCCCGGACGGCGGCGCTCCGGCTCGAGGGGCGAATCGACCCGAGACGCCGCCGGGAGCTCGAGCGGTTCGCCGACGCTGACTCCTCGCTGCTCGGCCCGCTCGGCCTCGGCATCCGCTCGCTGCGGCCGCTGTTCGGGCGTAACGAGACGCTGGGCCGCGAGCGAGCGCTGGCTGCGGCGATTCTCTGGCGGCGCCGGGCCGGGCGCCGGGCCCGGCGCGGCGGCTGAGCGACCGCTCAGGTCTCGTAGCCGAGCTGGCGCAGCTTCGGCCCCATGATCTCCGTCATCGCCCGTTGCTCGGCGGTGGAGAGATTCTCCCGCCACAACCCCGGCGAGGCGGCGCGCACACCCTTGCGGCGGCCGCGGAGCCGGTTGCGCAAAGAGCCGAATCGGTTGCTGCGGACCGCGGCGCGGATCTGCCGCCCATCGCGGCCGATCCCGAGCCAGGTGTCGAGGCGACTCAGCTCGCCCTCCGTGTCGGCCAGCAACTCCTCGTAGCGGACCTCGAACGAGCGCTCGGGTCCGAGTATCGCGCAGGCGCGTTGGGTCGCGGCAGTTCGCACCAGCCACAGGTGCGCCTGGCGACGCACCCCATAGAGCCGCTCGGCTTCGGTTCTAAGGGGGGAGACGCCCTCGGTCCGGGTCCGCCAGCCGCCATCGGAATCGGCGTCCATCATCGAGTCGACGACGTCACGGCCGTCGCGAAGCAGAAAGATCAGTCGGGACTGCCCGAACAGGCCGGCGACCAGGTCCGAGGCGTGGGATCCGTTCGGCTCTTTGATCAGGATCAACGGATCGACGATCCCGTGCTCGCCGGCGGCCCGTTGCGCCTGGGCGTCGAAGCGCTCCAGCGCCATCCGTCGCAACGGCTCGCGCCACGTGTCGCGGTACTCCTCGCTGAAGAAGTAGGCGGGGTCGGTGCCGCGGGTGTCGTTGAGCAGCAGCGAAGCCTCCGCCGCCGTCTCGGGAGGGGGGAGGGGGTCGCGGAGCGGGCCGAGGTGGTGAGGAAGGTAGGACTCGTTGACCGGGATCACATTGCCACCGCGCGGCCGGAATCGCGAGGGGTCGATGCCGGTCGGGGTCCGGCCCACGCCCCAGGGATGGCAAAGCAGCCGCAGCAGCCATGTGCTGCCGGTTCTTGGGGATCCCATGATCCAAACGAGCCTGCGTTCCACGGATTCGAGGTCGGTTTCGGGGCTCATCAGGAAGGCGACTCTAGATCACTGGTACTGAATCGCCCTACCCACCGGACGGGCCCGGCCGGGCCGAGCATCGGCCAGGATCAGAGGCCGGAGCGGGAAGGGTCGGACGGATCGCCCTGCCGGCCCTCGTCCTCCCAGTCCGCGGGCTCGCCGAGCGCTGCCGACTTGACCACCTTGACGCCGAGCATGGCGCACTTCATGCGCGTCGCGGAGATCTGAATCCCGAGTAGTTCGAGGACCTCCTCCTTCGGGATCCTGATCAGTTCCTCGCGCGTCAGGCCCTCGAGCTCGTCGGTCAACAGCGATGTGGCGGCGGTTGAGATCGCGCAGCCCTGCCCCTCGAAGGAGACGTCGCTGACGCGGCCGTCCTCGTCGAGCTTGATGTAGACGTGCTGCTCGTCGCCGCAGAGTGGGTTGGTGTCCTCGTAGTCGAGGTCGAAGTCCTCAAGCCGTCCGAAGTTGTGCGGGCGCTTGTAATGCTCGAGGATCTGATCGCGGTAGAGCTCGTCCATGACCATCAAGGTAGCGCCAGGGGCCTCTGGGGCGCCGGGCCTCGCTCAGCCGTTGAAGATCCGGCGGGCATCGGCGAGTCCGATAACGAGACGGTCGATCTCCTCATCCGTCGTGTAGATGCCGAAGCTGGCGCGGGCGGTCGCGGGAACGCCGAGGTGTTCCATCAGCGGATGGGCACAGTGGTGTCCCGACCTGACCGCGACGCCGTGGCGGTCCAGTATCTCCGCCACATCATGGCCGTGGATGCCCTCGAGCTGGAAGCTGACCGGGCCGAGCCGCTCGGGTGAGGCGGGGGGACCGAAGATGCGCAGGTCGGGAACCTCCGCCAGCGACGACATCGCGTAAGCGGTGATCTCCCGCTCGTGAGCGCGAGCGACCTCCATCCCGAGGCCGTCGAGCCAGCGAATCGCCGCCGCCAACCCGATCGCCTGCGAGATCGCCGGGGTCCCGGCCTCGAACCGCGCCGGTGGGTCCGCGTATGTCGAGCCCGCGGTCGTCACCTTGCGGATCATCGATCCCCCTCCGAGGAATGGCGGCATTTCCTTGAGCAGCTCCAGCCGCGCCCAGAGCGCTCCGATCCCGGTCGGGCCGTAGATCTTGTGGCCGGTGATCGCGTAGAAGTCGACTCCTAGTTCGCCGACATCGACAGGGATCTTGGCCGCCGCCTGAGCACCGTCGATGAGGATCAGCGCGCCGACGGCATGTGCCTTGGCGGCGATCTCCGCGATCGGGTTGAGCGTGCCGAGCACGTTCGAGAGATGGGTCACGGCGACGAGCTTGGGTCCCCGGGCAAGCGCCGCGTCGAGCTCTGACTCGAGAAGACAACCGAGCTGATCGACTCCGACCCAGTCGATTACGGCCCCCGTCCGCTCGGCGAGTTGCTGCCAGGGCACGAGGTTGGAGTGATGCTCCATCATCGTCAGCACGATCCGATCGCCGCTGCCGATGTTGGCATCCCCCCAGGCCCGGGCTACGAGGTTGATCGCCTCGGTCGCGTTGCGCACGAAGATCAGCTCGCGGCGGTCGGCGGCGCCGAGGTGGTCGGCGACCGTCGCTCGAGCCCCCTCGTAGGCGGCCGTCGCCTCGGCCGACATCGTGTGTGAGCCACGGTGGACGTTGGCGTGATGGCGCCGCTCGTAGCGGTCCACGGCCTCGATCGAGGCCAGCGCTCGCTGAGAGCTCGCACCCGAGTCCAGGTAGGCGACCGGCTTGCCGCCGACCTCGCGCTCGAGCGCCGGGAAGGACGCCCGGATCCTGTCGATCGAGAAGCTGGGGGTGGTCGCCGCCGGCTCCATCGCGCTCAGGCTGAAGCGCCCGCTGCGACCTCGTCCGCGATCCAGCCGTAGCCCTTGTCCTCGAGTTGGTTGACCAGTTCGGGGCCGCCGCTCTTGACGATCCGGCCCTCGTACATAACGTGCACGCGGTCCGGCTTGACCATGTGCAGGATTCGCTGATAGTGGGTGATGATCAGGACGCCCATCTCGGAGCCGGCGAAGGTGTTTACACCGTCTGCCACCGTCCGCAGAGCGTCGATGTCGAGCCCTGAGTCGGTCTCGTCCAGCACCGCCATCCTCGGCTTGAGCAGAGCCATCTGCAGCATTTCCATGCGCTTCTTCTCGCCGCCTGAGAAGCCGTCGTTGAGGTAGCGACTGTTGAAGTCCGTAGGGACACCCATCAACTCCATCGCCTGCTTGGTGGTCCGGGCGAAGTCCTTGAGCTTGATCTCGCGTTCGCCCCGTGCCTCCCGGTGCGCGTTGACGATCATCCGCAGGTACTTGGCGACCGTTACGCCGGGCACGGCGATCGGGTACTGGAAGGCCATGAACAGGCCCGCCCGAGAGCGCTCATCGGGGGAGGCCTCAGTCACATTCTCACCATCGAAGAGGATCTCGCCGTCGCTGACCTCGAACGAGGGATGCCCCATGATCGCGTTCGCCAAGGTCGACTTGCCGGAGCCGTTGGGGCCCATCAGAGCGTGGATCTGGCCCGCTCCGACCTCCAGGTCGAGCCCCTTGAGGATCTCCTTGTCCTCAACGGAGACGTGCAGGTTGTTGATCTTCAGTTCGGCCATGGGCTCCAATCAATCTCGTTCTGTCCGGGTCACGGACGGTCTAGTGGTGCTCGGGCCGCAGAACGCAAGAGGCGGCTGCGCGACCCCTATCTAAATCCTAGCTGTCCGGTCGGTTATCCACCGGCGAGCCGCGATCCTCGCTCAGGCGATTGCGCCCGGGGTCTCCCGCGCCCGCTCCGCCTCGAACTCGATCAGATCGGCGAGCGTCGTGTTCACCAGGGCCCGCGTGATGCCGCCCTGCACCCGGGTCCAGAGGAGCTTTGTCGAGCAGGCGTGATCGCCGTCGATCTCATGCGAGCAGAGAACCTTGCCGACCCTGCCCTCGCTCTCGGGACCGTCGGGCTGGAAGCAGTCCATCGGCATGATCGGTCCCTCGAGCACCTCAACCACCTCGAGCATCACGATCTCCTCCGCCGCGCGCCCAAGCCGGTAGCCCCCGTGGGCCCCGCGGACGGAAGTGAGCAGGCCCGCGGCTCGCAGCTTCGCCGCCAGGTGTTCGAGATAGGAGAGGGGAAGGGTCTCCGATTCAGCGAGGACCGCCAGAGGGACCGGCTGCTCACCCTCGCCCCGCCCGAGCGCCACCAGGAGCCGGACTCCGTACTCAGCCTTGGTCGAGAACAACATCGCCCTAAATCCTAGCGGCGCGGTCGGTTTACTCCCCCGGGTCGTCCTCGGCGAGGGTGTGCTCGGCGGTCTCGTGGACCCGCCGTTTGAGCAGACGCCAGGGATTGATCTCGACGCCGCCGCGGGCGGCGGTACGCAGGGCGCGGCCGAGCATCGTGCCGGAGACCGACCCGCCCTCGGGTAGTTCGATCTTCAGCTCGATGTGCCCGCTGGCACTGCGCCTTGGCTCGGGGTCGTCGGCGGAGAGGGCCCTGAAGAGTTCGATCGCAGCATCGTTCTCCTCGAGGATCAGCGCCAGGAACCGCTCGACCTCCTCCTCCCGCGCCCGCTCCACGAGCCTCTCGAGCAGGCCGGTGGCCACCCCCCGCCCCTGCCAGTCGTCGATCACCGTGACCGCCACTTCCGCCGCCGTCGGGTCGGAGGAGCGGACGAAGCGGGCGACGCCGACAGCCTCCCCGCTCGTGGGGTCGAAGGCGATGATCGCCTCGTGGTTGTGATGATCGACCTCGGTCAGGTACCGCAGGTCGGTGTCGTTGAGCCGGCTCAACGGGGCAAAGAACCGCCGATAGCGCGACTCCTCACTGAGTCGGGAGAAGCCAGCTGCGAGTGCCTCTTTGTCGTCGGCTTCGATCGGCCGCATCAGAAGCTGAGAGCCGTCTCCGATCGTGACCTCCTTGGCCGCCATGCGGGCCAAGGGTAGAGGCTGGGCCTCAGGGATCGATCAGGCCGCGCCGGATCGCGTAGCGGACGAGTTCGACCCGGTCCCGCATGCCGAGCTTGCGCATCGCGTTCGCCCGGTGGTTCTCGATCGTCTTATCGGAAAGCCCGAGGAGTTCAGCGATCTCCTTGTTTGTGTGCGCCTCGGCGACAAGCTTGACCACCTGGAGTTCGCGCGGCGTCAACTCCTCCTCACGGCTCTCGCCCCGATCGAGCACGTCCTTGATCAGCACCTGCTGGGCTTCTGGGGTGAGGAACGGCTCCCCGCGCCGGACAGCCTCGATCGCCTCGAGCAGATCCGTATCAGCGCTGCGTTTGAGCACGTAGCCGGCCGCACCCGCCTTCAGGGCCTCGAACAGGTAGCGCTCCTCGTCGTGCATCGAGAGGATCAGCACCGCGACGTCCGGTGCCTGCTCTCGAATGGCCCGGGTCGCCTCGAGTCCGTTCAGCCGCGGCATCTTGACGTCGAGAATCGCCAGGTCGGGGCGCTCCCGCACTGCGATGTCGCGGGCATCGGCACCGTTGTCGGCCTCGGCGATCACCTCGATTCCATCCTGGCTCTCGAGCAGGATCCGCAGGCCCGAGCGGACAAGTCCATGGTCATCCGCGATCAGTACTCGCATCATCGATCTAGCTTGACCCATCGGCATCGGCGAGCTTCAACCTGACTCGCGTGCCAAGCTGCGGACGCGATTCGATCTCGAGTTCGCCGCCGACGAGCAGGGCGCGCTCGCGCATCCCGGATATCCCCAGGCCCGCATCGGACTCGTCGAAGCTGAAGCCGGCGCCGTCGTCGGAGACGCGCAGCTCAAGCCCGGACTCGCTCGCCACCAGTCTCACCCGGATGTGCTCGGCGCCCGAATGGCGGACCGCGTTGGAAAGCGCCTCCTGGGCGACGCGGTAGGTGACGAGTTGGACCTCGTCGGGCAACTTCGCGAAGCTGCCGCCGCCTTCGTCGCTCTCGAACACGGCGCGAATCTCGCTCTGGCGGTCGAGCTGCTCGACCAGGCCTCCGAGCGCCGCCTTGAGACCGAGGTCGTCGAGCGCGGTCGGGCGAAGTTGGCGGGCGAGAGTGAGCAGCTCCTGCATCGCCTGGCTGGCGAGGGCCTGCGTGTCGGCCAGCTGCTCGGAGAACTCCGGCGGCGCCTTCATCCGTAGGGCCTCGAGCCGGAGGGCGACTCCGGTGAGCGCCTGGTTGACCTCATCGTGAAGATCGCGAGCGACCCGAGCCCGCTCACGCTCCTGGGCCTCGAGCGAAGCGCTGGCGACCCGCAGGCGCTCGGCCTCGAGCCGGCTCAGCATCTTTCGGAACGCCTCCTCGAGGCGTTGCACCTCCTCGGGACCGCCGATCTCCAAGCGGTCTTGCGCCGAGGCGGGGCGGGACAGGTTGACGTGCTCCATCTCATCGGCCAGCCGCTCCAGCGGCTCGAAGCGGCGGGAGAGAAGAAAGAGATTGGCGGCGATCGTCGCCGAGAGGGCGAAGCCGAGCACCAGGCCCGCGGCCCCGGTCTCGCGGAGCGCGCTGTCGGGGCTCGAGGCGACCGCCGCGGCGACCACCGCCACCGCGATCAGCAGCAGGTTGACGATGATGACCTGGCTGAGCAGAGTCGTTCGGCGCATCTGTGCAGCTATTACGCGAGAACCCCTCCGATTCCCACTTATGGTCCAATTAGGCTGGTTTGGCAATATTCCATTCAGAACCAACGCAGCCTCAGGAGGCCGAGTAACAGTGACCACGACCCGTAGATCGAATCTCGCAGCCGGCGTCCGGACGACGCTGCTCCTCGGCACCCTCACCGGCCTCTTCGTAGTCATCGGGTTCGCGATCGGCGGTGCCGGAACGGCTCTGCTGTTCCTCTTCGTCGGCGGCGCGATGAACTTCGGCGCATTCTGGTTCAGCGACAAGATCGCCCTGAAGATGAGCGGTGCCCAGCCGCTCGAGGAGTCGCAGGCACCGCGGATCTACGCGATGGTCCGCGACCTCTGCGAGGGGGCACAGATGCCGACGCCGGCGCTGTATCTGATCCCGCAGGCGCAGGCAAACGCCTTCGCGACCGGTCGCAGCCCGAGCCGCGCGGCCGTGGCCGTTACCGCCGGCATCACGAAGCTGCTCAGCGAGGACGAGCTGCGCGGCGTGATCGCTCACGAGCTTGCTCACATCCAGAACCGCGACACGCTGATCCAGTCGGTCGCGGCCACGATCGGCGGAGCGATCACCTATCTCGCCTACATGCTGATCTGGTTCGGGGGCAACAACGACAGCCCAATCGGCCTGATCGGCAGCCTCGCCATGGTGCTCTTGGCGCCGATGGCCGCGACGCTGATCCAGATGTCGATCAGCCGCCAGCGCGAGTTCTCCGCCGATGCCACCGGAGCCGATATCTGCGGTCGCCCCGAGAGCCTCGCCACGGCCCTGCTGCGGCTCGAGGAGGGCGTCAAAGACACGCCGATGGAGGTCAACCAGGCGACCGAGTGTCTCTACATCGTCAAGCCGCTCTCCGGCAAGGGCCTGGCCGGCCTCTTCTCGACGCATCCGCCGATCGAGGAACGCGTACGCCGTCTGCGGCAAATGCGGACCAGCCTCGGCTAGCACTCGCCCGTTCACCAGCGCGACGGCCGCGGGCCGGTCGCTACGATCCACCGCTGATGAGCCGCTTGGTGAGAATCAAGGTCGCGCTGGGGCGCTTGCGCCCGCTGCTCGTCCTGCGATCCCTGGCCCACGCGAAGCGGATGCTCCGCAACCGAGCGCTTTACCGGCGGCACGGGATCGACCGCGGCGTCTTCCGTACGCTCGCCAGTCGCGACATACCCAAGCACGGCCACGATCAGTCGGAGCTGCCCTGGCTCGATCGACCCGGGGCGCAGGCAGCGGTCGCCGACGCGGAGGGCCTGGAGCGCTTTCCGGAGCCGATCCGTGAGGCTGCGCGGCGCTGGCCCGAGCAGGGGTACGCAGTGCTCGAGGGATTCTTCGAGGCCGAGCACATCGACCGCATCAACGACGAGATCGAGACGCTTCTCTCGAAGGGCAAGGTGCGCTTCAACCGTGGCTCCGGCCGGGTCCGCAACGTCTTCAAGCGCTCGCCGTCGGCCGCCGAGGCGCTCAACGACCCACGCCTGACCGACCTGCTCTCGTTTCTGCTCGGCACCGAGGTCGGGATCTGGCAGTCGATCAGCTTCTTCCGCGGTAGCCAGCAGGGGGCGCACTCCGACGCTTTCCATATGACGACCGAGCCGCCTGGCTACCTGATCGTGATCTGGGTCGCACTCGAGGACATAGAGCCCTCGAGCGGTCCGGTCTTCTACCTTCCCGGCACCCACCGCCTGCCGCAGATTGCGACCGGCGATCTCGAGCTCGCCAACGGCTCGCGGCTGTTCGTCCCGGACAAGGCTGCCGGGTACTACCAGCGGGTCAAGCAGGAGGTTCGTTCGTCCGGCGTCCAGCCGGTGCGCTTCTTGCCGCACAAGGGCGATGTGCTGATTTGGCACTCCAACCTGCTGCACGGGGGCGGGCCGATCAGCGACCCGGAGTCGACAAGGCGCAGCCTCGTCGCCCATTACTACGGCGAAGGCGCTCTTCGCTTCCACGAGATCGCCGAGCATCCCTCGCTCGTCTGACGTCGGCCCGTGGAATCAATCATCGGGAGCGCGGTCAGGCCCCTGCTACACTCTCCTGAGTAATAACCCTAATCCTGATCGAGTTTGAGGTGAATAGATGCCGACTGGCGCAGAGCTGATCGAGACGATCAAGGCGGGAATCACGGAGGTCCAGCCTTCGGAAGCGAACGACGAGCTCGCGGCGACCAGCAACGGCGGCGGCGTAGCTCTCGTCGACGTGCGCGAGCAACATGAGTTCGAGGAGCGCCACATTCCGGGCGCGATTCACGTTCCCCGCGGCCACCTCGAATCTCGGATCGAGCAGTTCGTTCCCGACAAGAGCAGGCGCGTGATCCTCTACTGCGCATCCGGCAATCGCTCGGCGTTCGCCGCGAAGACGCTGACCGAGCAACTCGGCTACAGCGACGTCGCCTCGATGGCCGGCGGGATCACGCTTTGGAAGGACCGTAACTACGAGACGGTGGTCCCCCGCAAGCTCACCCAGGAGCAGAAGGAGCGCTACAGCCGCCACATCCTCGTTCCCGAGATCGGGCTCGAGGGTCAGCTGAAGCTGCTCGATGCCAAGGTCCTGCTGCTCGGCGCCGGCGGACTCGGCTCGCCGACTGCGCTCTACCTCGCGGCCGCCGGCGTCGGCACGATCGGCCTCGTCGATGACGACGAGGTTGACGCCTCGAACCTACAGCGTCAGGTGATTCACAGCACCGAAACGATCGGCATCCCGAAGACGGAGTCGGCCCGCCGTCAGATCGAGGCCCTGAACCCCGACGTGACGGTCAACGAGCACCGCACGAGGCTCGATTCCTCGAATGTGATCGAGTTGCTGAGCTCCTACGACATCATCGTCGACGGCGCCGACAACTTCCCGACCCGCTACCTGCTCAATGATGCTTCGGTCCGGCTCAACAAGCCGGTGGTTTCGGCGTCGATTCTCGCTTTCGACGGTCAGATCTCGACCTTTGTCCCGCACGACGGCCCCTGCTATCGGTGCCTCTACCCAACGCCCCCGCCGCCGGAACTGGCCCCCAGCTGTGGCGCGGCCGGTGTGCTCGGCATGCTGCCCGGCGTAATGGGCCTGATGCAGTCACTGGAGGTCTTCAAGCTGATCACCGGCGCCGGCGAGCCGTTGGTTGGTCGCCTGCTCCTCTTCGAGGCGCTCAGTACGACCTTCACCGAGCTCAAGGTGAGGAAGGATCCGAGCTGCCCGATCTGCGGCCCCGACGCCCCCCAGCTCGCCGACGAGGATCTCGGCAAGTTCCCCGACTACGAGGCGTTCTGCTCGGGCGTCACGGTCTCCTGAGCTCGGTCCAACCGGGGCCTGTAGGCTGAGCCGCAAATGCCGACCGTGAAGATTCCACCAGTGCTCCGGGCCCAGACCGGCGGCGAGGCGCAGGTCAGCATCGACGGCTCCGACATCGGTGAGGTCCTCCGCGGCCTCGCCGTCTCTCATCCGGGGACGGAGAAGCAGCTGTTCGGTGACGACGGCGCGCTCAACCGCTACGTGAACGTCTACCTCAACGACGAGGATGTCCGCGTCCTCGATGGCCTTGGCACCGGAGTCGGCGCCGACGATACGATCGTCATCCTGCCGGCGATGGCCGGCGGCTCCCCGAACTGACCGAAGGCCCTAGGGCGTACCGCCGCTGAGCTTCGTGTACTCGCGCCAGGCCGGCTTGCCGTCGAGGTCGTTGTCGACCAGGCCCGCTGAGGGGCACCAGCCACAGCGGCCGACCGGGTTGGCGGGGTCTCGCCAGGTGTACCAGAGCGCGCCCCGGACGTTCCATGCGTCGCGCTTCTTGATCAGCAGCTCGTAGGCCTTGCGCAAGAGCACCGCCTGCTTCGTTGCCGTCTTCGTCAACTCGCTCTTGACGTTCGGATTCGAACCCCAGCCGATCTCGGTCACCCACACGCCGTCTTCGCCGTTGCCGCCTTCTTTCATCTGCTCGTAGGTCCTCGCCATCTGCCTCTTGACGTCCTTGATGTGCGGGCCGTAGGGATGGACGGCGACCAGGTCGACGGCTTCGTCGACGTTCGGCTTCTTGAACAGCTCGCGGAGGAACTCGAAAGACTGGATCGCCTTGGCGCTGTTAGGCGTTGCGAACATTCCGGCGACCATGATCTGGGCGCTCGGGTCGACCTTGTGAATGGTTCGTGCGGAGTGCTTCAGCAGCGTCGCGTACTGGTCCGGGTCCGGGTCCGGGGCCCAGAACGTCGGGCTGTTGACCTCGTTCCAGATCTCCCAGACGGTCAGCGGCCTCGGCTCCACGCCGGGATGGCTGAGCGCGAAGCTATCCCAGAACTCGCCACCCGGCCCATAGCGGGCGGCAGCGGCGGCAAGGAAGTCGTCCCAGGCCTTGAGCGCCTCGACGCTCGTGGTTGGCGCGATGTTCGGCGCACCCGCGAAGTGGGATGGGGTGCCGAACACGTAGGGAATCGGCTCAATGCCGTTGACGGCGAGACCGGCGAGCAGATCGTCGTAGGTGGACCACGAGTACACGCCGGGGCTCGCTTCGACCTTGGCCCAGGAGAGGAGCACGTGGTAGCTGCCGACGTTGCCGGCAGCCATTCGTGCCCGGTCTGCATCGCTGGTTGCGTCTTGGGGGGCGATCCCAAAGAAGGTCTGCGGCACCCCAGCCGTGGCCCTTTCCGGCTCCCCGCCGCAGCCGGTTATCGCGATCGCGATCAGAACCGCCAGCGGGGGCGCGATCCACCGGATCACACCGCGTCCCCGCTCCTCTTCGCCGCGAGCGCGGCCCCGGCGCCGAGCGCCAGCACGATCGCGATCCCCGCCGGTGACGCCGTAGCCGATCCGATCGCTGCGAGCATCGTCGGCGCCTCGTTCCGCTCGCCGGTGACGCCGGTCGGCCCGATCCGCTGGGCCCGCTGAACGAGGGGCTCGGGTTGGCCGGCGCCGCTGCTCTTGACGCCGGGGAGGGTTAGCACGTACTCCTCAATCGCCGCCGGGTCCGCGGCCCTCGCCGCGAGCGGGCCGGCACCCAGCGCGGCCATCGTCAGAGCGCACACGAAAACCAATCTAAACTGCGTCCCGCGCCTCATCGCCGATCAAGGGTAAAGGGTCGGGGAGCGCCGACAGCAAAGTGGTTTTCCAACCCTCGATATTCGCGCCGGTGGCGTCCGGCATCGTCGCCCTGGCGCTTGCCGAGGGAGGATTTCCGGACGCTGTGCTCGGCGTGGCGACGGCCGCGGTCTGGCTGTTGGTCGGCGGCTTGTTGCTCGGAGGCGGAGTCGGACTAGGTGCTCTCAACCGGCGACTGCTCGCCCTACTCGCCCTCTTCGCGCTGCTCGCGATCTGGACGGCGCTGTCGCTCAGTTGGGCCGGCGATTCGGGTTCCGGCTTCGTCGATCTCGTGCGTGTTCTGCTTTATCTCGGGGTTCTGCTGACGGTTGGCCTTGCCGCGCGCCCCGGCACCGGCCCCTCCTGGCTGGCGGGGATCGCCATCGGCGGCACCCTCGTGGCGGTCCTCGCCCTCGGCTCCCGACTGCTCGGCCTCGGCGGCGATGAGCAGCTTGCCGTCGAGCTTCAGGCAGCCGCGGAGCGGCTCAGCTTTCCGATCGGCTACTGGAACGGGCTCGGTTATCTACTCGCGATGACGATGCCGCCCCTGGTCTGGCTGGCGGCAACGGCGCGCAGTTCCGTCGCCCGGCTCGCCGTTGCCGCTTCGATCCCCGTCGTCGT
>JAQBGG010000006.1:0-10773 GCA_032122625.1 Acidobacteriota bacterium | reverse complement strand
CGTCGAGCGATTGATGCGGACCAACGGGCTCTCAGGCTCGGCGCCCGAAAAGCGCGGCCGGACCACCATCCGAGTCCCGGGAGTGCGCCCGGCGCCGGACCTCGTCGAGCGCGACTTCGACCCGCCGGCGCCGAACCTGCTCTGGTCAGCCGACATCACCTACCTGTCGAGCTGGGAGGGCTGGGTCTATCTCGCCGCGGTGATGGACTGCTTCAGCCGCCGGATCGTCGGCTGGTCGATGGCCGACCACATGCGCGCAGAGCTCGTCGTCGACGCGCTCGAGATGGCCGTTGCGCGCCGCAAGCCGGGCCCTGGGCTCGTGCATCACTCAGACCAGGGCTCGCAATACGTCGCTCTGACCTTCGGCCACGCCGCCGGTGATGCCGGCATCGCCGTCTCGATGGGCTCGGTGGGCGACTGCTTCGACAACGCCGTCTCGGAGTCGTTCTTCGCGACCCTGAAGAAGGATCTGATCAACCGCCGCAGCTGGCCGACGAAGGGCGAGCTTCGCGGCGAGGTCTTCAGCTACGTCGAGGAGTTCTACAACCCGCTCCGCCTGCACTCGCGGCTCGGATACCTCTCGCCGGTGGTGTTCGAGGAGCGGGCGCTCGAGGGGGCAGGAGCGGAGGGTGAGCGGTTGCGCCGCTCACCGGCCATGGCCGGTGAGCGATGAGTTGGATACGCTCAGGCGGCAAAGGTCAACAGTGTCCGCGAGACCCGGGGCACTCCAAGTGCTAGCGAAACCTCCCCCTTTGGACGAAAAGCGCCTAAGTGCTCCGGGTACCAAGCGGGTACCACCGGGTGCCAAGGCGGGGGCCAAACAGCCGAATACGGAGCGCAACGGAGCGCAACGAGCAGGACACAGCCGCGCCCAGGGACGCTAGGCAAGGCAGGAAGCGCCGCGCTCATAATCCGTAGGTCCCTGGTTCGAGTCCAGGCCGGCCCATCCGAATAGGTCGCGTAACCAAGCGACCTCGACGCCGTTGGCGTCGGGGCCGTCGGCGAACTTGGCCCCAAACGTGGCCCCACGTAAAGGGGGCTACGGTGCATGCTGGCGCGGTCCCCGCGGGTTGCCTTGCAACATCCCCTGGGGCCGCGCCGTCCTCGATCGGGGCCGTGATCGCCTAGCCCGCGATGCCCGGTAGCCCGGTGGAAACGCGCTGAGGACCGCGTAGCCAGCAGCCAGCCTCACACGACCACGGCGCTCAGGCGCCGACCACGGCCCTGGTGACCGATGCTCGATCCGGGGGCGGCGTAGTAGGTCCAGCGAAGCCCGGAGCTTTGCCGCAGAGACGGTGCGGATTGCGTGGCGGGTGGAGGACCGACCGGCCCGATACCTGCCTCGTTCCCGGAGCAGAAACCGGCCCCAGCCCTTTGCGGCTGGCCGTCCCCCTATCCCGAAACCCAAAGCAGTGGGCTTAGCCGCAACGACCACTACGGAGAAGGTCGGAAGTCAACGACCGACCACCAATCCAGAATCGAGGAGAAGCCATGAAGCTCGACGACCACCGCGACGACGACCAACGCCGCGACGCCGATCGGCTAGAGCTGCTCGACCGGCTCGCCGATCGCATGCCCGACCTCGACCTCGATCAGCACGAGATCGAGTGGAAGACGCTGCCGACCGACGGCTCCGAGGCGTTGCTGATCGACGGCGGCGGGATCGACGGCGGCAGCGGCTACTTCATCGCCAACGCCGGCGACGACCTCCACGTCATCGGCTCGCTCGCCCCGCTCGCCCCGGCGGTCGGGTGCGTCGTGATCGACCCGAACGGGGGCCGGCGCCTCGCCGAAGTGCTGCCCGACCCGCTGGCGGAGGGGTAGCCTCCACCACGTGCACGAGTCCGTGATGGCCGAGCTGACCGACTCGCTCGCGGGGGAGTCGGGGGTGGTGCTGGCCGCGCTGATCGGGTCGCGAGCAAGGGGCGAGGCGGCCCAGAACGCGGACGTGGACTTGCTGGTGGAGTTGGACCCGCCAGGGGACAAAGAGGTAGCGGAGTTGCACCAGCGGCTGAAAGGGCGGGTGGGGGTCGAGGTGGACCTGACGACAACGAGGTCAGCTGCCCACTCGCAGCGATTCTGGAATAAGGCGATTCAGGAGGGCCGGGTGCTTGCGGATAGACACGGGCGATGGCCGGCTATCAGCGGCAATCCGGAACGCGCTCGGCTCGCCGAGCGACAGCCCGTCGAGGAGCTGGCGAGCGGCGAGCGCGACGCGGTGGAATGGATGCGCCAGCAGGATCAGATGGCCGACGAGATCGAGCAGCAGCAACGCCGGGAGGAGGAGCAGGCCCGTGGTGGTGTTCTTGGGGAGGGTGGCGCCGGACACAGCCCCAGCGACCGGCGCGCGCCGTCCTGGTTAGAAGCCTCGCGACAGGGCATCCGGGCCAGCACAGATTGCGAACCTCGGTAGGCTGCGCCACCCCTGTCCCACTCCCGAGCAAAAGGAGCGTCGATCATGACGACCACAGAGCAACCACGTGTCTCGACGACGGTGCCGCTGAACTGGGAGGAGGTCTGGTTCACAAACTGCCCCATGGTGTCGGCGAACAACGTCGATCAGGAGCTTGGGTGGTGCCGCGAGGAGTTCAAGAAGTTGGGCGTCGAATACGCCTACTTCCGCCACGCACCCGAGAACAACTGGTACCCGCACTACATCCACAACCTCGACAACCTGATCCGTTTTGGTGGCCTGTACCCGCCGATCCACGTCCACGCAGACATCCGCCGCACCGTGCTGCTGGGGGCGACGTGGGTCTACGAGGGCGGCTGCATGGCGGTGCGCGCCCGCGACCAGTTCTTCCGGATGAAGGACCTGAAGGGCAAGAAGATCGGCATCTCGAAGAGCCTGAACACGATCAAGAACGACTGGTGGCGTATCCAGGAGCACATGGGCATCGAGAACATGCTGAAGCTCAACGACATGACCTTGGACGACGTGGAACTCGTTGAGTTCCCGTACCCGGATGACTGGTATGACAAGCCCGAGATGCTCCAGGTGCAAATGAACAACCCGTCGGAGTTGTGGATGCGCCGTGACCACAAGCACGACCTGGCCTTCCGCCCACTGGAGGCCGCGCTGCTCGACGGCAAGGTCGACGCGGTCTACACCCAGAGCAAGGTCTTCCAGCATCTCCAGGAAGCCACGGGCCAGATCAAGATGATCGAGGACCTATCCAGATATCCGGACTACACGGTGCAGGTCGCCAATACCCCTGCCGTCATCACCTGCACCGACGTAATGGCCGACGAGCACCCCGAGCTGGTCAACACATATATGAAAGCGATGATCAAGGTCGGTCGCTGGGCCAACGAGCACAAGCGCGCCACGGGAGCGATCCTCAATCGGCAGACGTTCTACCGGGATGCCGAAGACACCTACGAGGGCATCAAGCAAGTCGACATGGTGCCGAGCCTGAGCGCGCACAACATGACGTGCATCGAGGTCGGCAAGGACTTCATGGTCAGCCACGGCTACGTCGAGAACGACTTCGACGTGCACGAGTGGGCGCGCCCGGAGTTCCTGGAGCAGGCGGCGACGGAGGTCCTTCAGGAGGAGTGGGAGCGACGGAGCTGGACCAAGCTGCCCTCGGGCGGCGGGCTCGAAGCCGAGGGCACACGCCTCGGGTAGCCCGAGAGCCTGAGCGACTTGCCAAGGCACCGATTACCAGAAGGAGACGCATGATGAGAAGCGCCGCACAGATGCTTGCCGATGCCAAGGGCCAGGTTGAGGAGGTCAGCCCGCAGGAAGCCTCCGTCGAGGCCGCCTCAGGGCCGGTCGTGTTCCTCGACGTCCGCGAGCCCGTCGAGTGGGAGCACTTCATCCCAGGGGCCGTCCAGGTCCCGCGAGGCCTTCTGGAGTTCGCGGCCGATCCCGTCAGCCCCCGCCACAAGCCCGAGCTGGACCCGGCCAGCCGCGTGGTCGTCTATTGCCGGTCGGGCGCCCGAGGCGCGCTCGCCGCGGCGACCCTGAAGGAGCTTGGCTTCGAGAAGGTCGCCAACCTCCAGGGTGGGTTTGCCGCCTGGAAGGACGCAGGCCTGCCCACCGACGAGCACCATGGCGACCTCTAGCCGATACCCCCAATAGCGCGTGTGGGGGAAGCGGACATGTCGGCAACCGGGCGCGCAAGCCGGAAGCCGAGATGGAACCGGGCGCGTCGGAGAACGCCACACGCGGGGGAGTTCGCATTAGCGCCAGCCCCGGTTGCAGCGGGCGCAGGCCGGCCGCAGGTTCGCGCGAGCGAATCGTCGCCATCGTCCTTGATCGGGACCACATGGTCGATATCGACGGCGGGCTCGCCCCAAAGCCAGCAGCTCCGGCCGTGTCGGGCGAAGACGAGCTGGCGCGTCCGCTGTTCTCGACGGCGATGGTCCACCTGCTGACCAACGGCAACGCCCTCATCGGCAAGTACCGAGCCGAGGGTCTGATCGTCCAGCTCGCCTGCCTCGATCCGCAGGCGGTCACCGTGGAGCAGCGCGGCGAGCGGATCGTCTACCGCTACAGCCGCCCCGAGGGCGGCCCCGAGGAGCAGCTCGGCCCGGCCGACGTGGTCCACGTCAAGGCGATGTCGAGCGACGGCCTGCGCGGCCTCCCAGCCAAGGTCGCATCGTTTCTGCATACCGCTACTAGAGAAGCGGAATGACCCGAGCGACATAGCCCGTGTCACATCCTTGGTCCCCTGGATTTCCAAGCTCCTCACGACCGGCGGGCAAGCGACGCTAAATGTGTAGCGCCACCCAGATCGGGTGCCAATTTGGGTACCACCGGGGGCCAAGGCGGGGGCCAAACAGCCGAATACGGAGCGCAACGGAGCGAAACGAACTGGACACAGCCGTGCTCAGGGGAGCCGGGCGAGATGGGAAGCCCCGCGCTCATAATCCGTAGGTCCCTGGTTCGAGTCCAGGCCGGCCCATCCTCGAAGCCCGCTCTATCAGGCGGGTTTCGTGCTCTCGAGACCTCCGTGTTCTCGCAACTTGGCCCCAAACGTGGCCCCACGGAAAGCCGACTACGCTGCATCGAGGTGCACACTGTCCCGGCCGCGTTCGGCGAGGTGATGAGCGAGGTGAAGCCGCGGATGGCGGTCGCCTTCCACTTCTTCAACGATTACGACACCCGCTATGAGGTCTACGAGGGCGTTCGGCGCACCTACGACGGACCATTGACGATGGCTACCGACCTACTCGTCTGGAACGTAACCAAGGACGAGATCCGCGTCCGCGAGGCGATCGTCGACGACGCCGTCTGGCCGGCCCCCTCACCGACCCCGCCCGACGAGCCCGATCCGTCGGAGAGGGTCCAGTTCTCCGAGTTCATCGCCGGCGGGCGCTTCGATGTCAGCGAAGTGCTCGACCCGCTGGTCGACAGCTTCAAGAAGGAGCACGGGCTCGACTGAGCGAGCTAGCGGCTGATCCGTGGTCGACGCCGACTGACCACCCGCTGCCGTCGCGGGGTGCCTCGGCTTCGACAGGTCACGGGGGTGGGTGATCTAGGCTGGGCCGATAACTACCGAGACGAACCAGAAGGGCGTTGTCGCGCGCGGCCGGGAGCGCGCAACTCAACTGACCGATGAGGGGCGGGAATGGCTGGATCGGCGGCGGACGGAGAGCGCGCCGATCGACGCGGCCACGCGGGTCTGGGAGCGGGACCACGACAACTTCGGCTCGGTGCTCGGTAGCGCGATCGCCTTCCGGCTCTTCCTCTTCATGTTCGCGCTGACCGTGCTCGTCGTCGGACTCGGCGCCCTGTTGCTCGGTCAGGGCTGGGTCGGAGACGGGATCAGCGATGACCTTGGGCTCACCGGCACGCTCGCAGTCGAGGTGGACGAGGCGCTCCGCCAGGGGGACTCATCCGGCGTGCTGCTCGTGATCGGAGGACTGTTCACCACCGCCTGGGCGGGGAGGAACCTGGCGATCACGCTGACCGCGGCGAGCGCCAGCGCCTGGCGCGTCCCGCGACCCGCCGGGCTGACCTCGCCGCGGACGGTGGGGGTGGTGATCGGCCTGGTCGTCGTGGTTACGATCGTCAGCACCGTGCTGACCGTGGTCAAGGGGACGGCGAGCGTGGTCCTGATCGCGACGTCGGTACTGGCGGTCCTCTCGGCGTACTCGGCGACCTGGTTCGCGCTCACCCTGGTCCTGCCGCGCGCCACCCGCGATCCGAGCTCACTGCTCCCGGGCGCGGTGCTGGTAGGGGTGACGTTCGCGGCACTGGGATGGGCCTCGCAGTTCTATTTCCTGCCGCGTCTCCAGTCCGGATCCGAGATGCTCGGGGGACTGGGGATCGCGGCCGTCGGCCTCGGCTGGCTCTTCATCGCCAGCCGGGTCATGGTCGCGAGCCTCGCGGTGAACGCTGTCATCTACGAGCAGTCCGGCAGCCTGCTCGAGGGGCTCTTGAAGCTGCCGGGCCTCCGCCGGCTGCGCGGTCGAAGATCAGTCCAGTGGCTGCTCGAGGCCGAGGGGGGGCGGCGCCCAGACGGGGGGCGACCCGGGCTCCTCCGCATAGGGTGTAGGGCGCCTGGGGCGCCAGCGCGGGATCTCAGCGGTCAAGCGCCCATTCAGCTCGGCTTTCAGCGGCCGCCGGGCAGCCTCCATCCTTCGTGCTAGTGATGACCGATCGTGGCCGGGGCGTGAAATGATGCCGCTGATGGCGGAACCTGGATCGCAGGTGCGGGCGAGCGACGCGTACGGGAATGAGTCCGACCGGCCCGCGGCCGGTCGACGTTTCGCGGCGTTGGCGGCGATCGGGCTGGAGGTCGCGGCGGCGCTCGTTGCCCAGCGCGCCGCCTGATCGGCGATGCGGGCGGATCGAGTAGCGTGCGGCGCCATGAAGGGGACCCGGTTCGGATTGACTGTCTTGTTGGCCGCGCTGGCGCTGGCTGCCTGTGGCGGAGATGACGGCGACGACGCGGGGGGGGAGCCGATCTCCAAGCAGGAGTTCATCGAGCAGGCCGATGCGGTCTGCGCCGAGAGCGCCGACGCGCAGGGGGAGATACAGGCGCAGCTCGAGTCCGCGACCAGCCCCGATGAGGCGGCTGCCGCGTATGAGGAGTTGGCTGATGTCTCGCAAGGCATCAACGACGAGATCAATGCCCTCGGTCGCCCGGAGGGAGACGAGGAGCTGATCGACGACCTTGCCGCTGAGCAGGAGCAACTGGTCGTACTGGTCAACGAGTTGGCGGCAGCGGTGCGAGCCGAGGATCAGGCCGAGGCCGCGGCCGTTGGAACGGAGCTCGACGCGCTCGTAGCCGAGGCCGGAGAGATCTTCGACTCTTACGGCTTCGAGGTCTGCTGAGCGAAGCCGCCCGGCCTCCGGTGCCGGAGTAGGCTGTCCGCGAGTGGTACAGGCAAACGGGCCGGCCGGGCAGACTCACCACTTCGCCGGCCCGAGCGAGGACGGCCGGCAGGTGGTCGCCGTCTGGGACTCGCAGGAGAGCCTCGACGCCTTTGTGAGCGAGACGCTGATGCCGGCCCTCCAGGGCCTCGGCGACCGAGGCTTCCCCGCGCCGCCGGAGCAGACCGTCTTCGAGGTGGATACGGCCGCCTTCGCCTGAGCCGCCGGGGTACGGGGCGGGCCCGAAGCCGGCGGCCGGTCGGCCGCTTCGCGGTCAGCCCACTCGCCGCTTCATCAGATAGCGGCTGATCGGAATCAGGGCCCAGAGGGCGACCGCGAGCCAACCGCTGAGAAAGGCGATCGGGATCGTCACGATGAAGACGATCGGCGCCACGAGCAGCCTTCTCGTGATCACGCCGACGTGGTCGAGCGAGACGTCGAGTTCGAAGTGGCCCCGGGCCTTCGGGTAGGAGATCATCGCGACCAACGTCAGCCCGGCGGCCCCGCTCACCCCGGCGTAGACGGCAACCGCGAGGCCGTTCGGTACGTAGTCGGCAAGCAGGCGTGCCGCAAACGGAATGAAGACGATCATAAGCAGGAAGCACAGGTTTATGACGATCAACGTGACGTCGGTCCTTCGCAGATGCGAGAAGACGACTCGGTGCCCCAGCCAGAAGTAGCCAACTACCCAGAAGCTGAGCACGAAGCCAAATACCTGAGGACGCAGCGCCCAGAGGGCGTCAGCCAGTTCCTCGTCGACGAGCGCGTCGGGGATCTCGGGTACTGCGATGTCGAGCACGAGCAGCGTGATCGCGATCGCGACCACGCCGTCGGTCAAAGCAATGATCCGGCTCGGATCCTCGGATGTCTTTTCTGAGAGGTCCGCGGTTTCGGTCTGCTCCGGCCCCGACATAGCGAGGCAGGCTACCAATGCCCCCGAGGGCGAGAGCCGTAGTCCCTACCGTCCCGAGATCCGCGCCCAACTGAGCCGTGCGGGGGCCGGCTGCCGCGAGCTCAGACGCACTCGATGCAGAACACCGCGTACGGCCTGGCCTCGAGGCGGCCCTCGGAGATCGGCTTCCCGCACGAGTCGCAGGTGCCGTAGGTACCGTCGTCAAGTCGCTTCAGGGCCTCGTCGATCGAGTGCAGGATGTGCTCGGCGTTGTCGTCCAGCGCCCGATCGATCTCGCGATCGAGCGTGAAGGAAGCGCCGCCGCCGATCTGCTCGTCCTGGTGCTCAGCGCTCGACTGCTCCTGCAACTCCTCGACCTCGTTCTCGGTGTACGTGATCTCGCTGAGCACGCGAGCGCGCTCGGCGAGTCGAAGCTCGAGGAGCAGCTGCAAGAGGCGGTCACCCGGGCCAACAAGACAAAGTAGCTTGACGCCGATTCCAAGGACCTGAAGAAGGAGGTCGAGGAGGCGGAGAAGGCCGAAGCCAGCTGATCGAGCCAGAACCACCGGCGATCTGGCAGTGTGTGGCCCGATGTCTGATGGTTCCCTGAGCGGAGTCCTCTTCCCCGAGGTCGAAGGCAGGCGCAGCACGATGGAGACGGGCCGCGCGATCTTCGCGGACGCAGCGGCCCCAATCGACAAGGAGCTGGCCGAGCGGATCTCATCGTGCGCAAAGTGGCGGGGCGAATATCTGGTCCACGTGCGCGATCTCACCGCAGCGTCTGCAGCCGATGCGAACGCACCTGTCCAGATCGCGAGCGCGGGACTCGATTCGATGCGAGCGCGGATGACTTTCGAACGGGACGGTCAGGTGATACCGGTCTCGGGGGCTGGATCGCCTGGGCTCGGCCGGGAGAATATGACCGAGACGCTGACGATCAAAGGCACCGGCACGCCGATCGAACAGCTCTTGGTTCCATACGAAGGGGCTGACCTGAGTGGCGACGAGTTGGTCGACCAACTCCGCACTTGGGTCGAGCGGGGAACCGTCGAGCCCTCCTTCGCCGGCGCGATCGAGCGGGTCATCGAGAATCCGGAGTGGCTCTCAGTGCCCGGGCGACGCCTCGCCCTCCTCGGGGCTGCTTCTGAGATGGGTCCGTACGAACCGCTGCTCGCATGGGGGGCGGACCTGATTGCCATCGACATCCCCCGACCGTCGATCTGGGAGCACCTCCTGGAGGTCGCAGCGGGCTCTGCCGGGCGGGTCGCCCTCCCCGTTCGTGGTGGAGCGGCGCCGATCGCGGAGCGTGCGGGGATCGACCTTCGGGAGGATCTTCCCGAGACGATCGCCTGGATAGAGGAGGCGGCGGGCTCGGACCCACTTGTGATCGGCACGTATGCCTATCTCGACGGCGGCCCACATGTGCAGGTCAGCGTCGCCGCCGACGTGCTCGCCGAGGAGATCCTCAACCGTCGGCCCGGCACGGCGATCGCCTACCTGGCGACACCGACCGACGCCTTCGTAGTCGGGCCTGAAGTCGTCGCCGCGGCCCGTCGCAAGTGGGCGAGCCGGCGGCTGCGCGCCGCAGCCCAGGCCCCACTGCGATTGGCCTCTGCGGGCCGGCTCTTTCACCCCAGCTACGAGCGGCAACTCCCCGGGGGCGGAGGCGTTGCCGACGCGCTGGTTCCGATCCAGGGGCCCAACTACGCGCTCGCCAAGCGGCTCCAGCGCTGGCGCGGGATCCTCGCCCGCGACGCCGGCCACCGCGTCTCCTTCAACGTCGCCCCATCGAGCTGGACGAGGTCGGTTACCCAGAACCGCATCCTCGCAGCCGCCTACTCCGCCGGCCACCACTTCGGGATCGAGGTCTTCGAGCCCAGCACCTCGCGGGTCCTGATGGCGGCGATGCTCGTCCACGACCTCAACTACGAAGGCGATTCGGCGAGGACGCCCGACGCGCATCCCGAGAAACTCTTCTCCGAGGGAGCGAACCACGGGGGACTCTGGCGAGCGGCGTACGAGCCGCGTTCGGCCCTCAGCGTCGCCGCGATCGCCGGACTGCCAAGCACACTGTGGCGATAATGGCCCAGCCGGGACCTACGCCCTGATGATCCATAGGTCCCTGGTTCGAGTCCAGGCCCAAGCGGCGCCTGCAAGTAGGTTTGGGCCCTCCCGGGCGCGATCAGGTCAGGACTCGGCGCGGACTCAGGCAGGCCCATGGGAAACCCCCGCTCAGGTGCGGCCTTCGCCGGCTTGGAGCGTGGGCCGGTTGCCGCCATCGTGGCCGGCGAGTCGGCATTGGTACCTTCGAGCGAATGCACTTTCCGACCCGGATCGACGGACCCGCGGCCGACCGCGGCCTAGCCGGCGGCACGCCGCCCGGCGATGAGGCCCTCGACGCCTACTCGCGGACTGTGAGCGAGGTCGCCGAGCGCCTCGGGCCCTCGGTCGCAAACCTCCGGGTCGAGCGGCGAACCCGGCGCGGGCGGCGCGGCGCCGGCGGCGGCAGCGCCTTCGCGATCACGGCCGACGGCTACATGCTGACCTCGGC
>JAQBGG010000005.1:0-26246 GCA_032122625.1 Acidobacteriota bacterium | reverse complement strand
AGGCGGCTACCGTCAACTCCTCCAACCGCGAGGACTGGGAGGAGACCTTCGAGCGGATCGACCGCGGCGAGGTCGATCTGCTGCTGCTCAGCCCCGAGCGGCTCGCCAACCCGCAGTTCCGCGCCAACGTGCTGCCCGAGCTGGTCAAGACCTCGGGCCTGCTGGTGGTCGACGAGGCCCACTGCATCTCCGACTGGGGCCACGACTTCCGCCCCGACTACCGCCGGATCGCGGGCCTGGTCAAACAGCTTCCCGAGACCGCCGCCGTGCTCTGCACCACGGCGACCGCCAACGACCGCGTGATCAGCGACGTCACCGAGCAGCTTGGCGGCGGCTCGAACCAGGATGGCGAAGGCGAGGGCGGGAGCGGGGCGGAGCTGATGACAATCCGCGGCTCGCTCGACCGGCCCTCGCTGCGGCTCGAGGTCGTCGATATGCCGAGCCAGGCCGAGCGCCTCGCCTGGCTCGCCACCTACATTCCCCAACTGCAGGGCAGCGGCATCGTCTACTGCCTGACGGTGCGCGACACGACGACGGTCACCAACTGGCTCGACGCCAACGGGATCGAGGCCGAGGCCTACTCCGGCCAGGTCGAGTCCGACGAGCGGATCGAGATCGAACGCAAGCTGCTGGCGAACGAGATCAAGTGCGTGGTCGCGACCAGCGCTCTGGGAATGGGCTACGACAAGCCCGACCTCGGCTTCGTCGTCCACTTCCAGGGGCCGGGCTCGCCGATCGCCTACTACCAACAGGTCGGCCGCGCCGGCCGCGGCCTGGCCGAGGCCGACGCGGTGCTGCTGCGCGGGGTCGAGGACCGCGACATCCAGGACTTCTTCATCAAGAGCGCCTTCCCGCCGCCCGAGCAGATCCAGCAGGTGATGGAGCTGATCGAGGCCTCGGTCAAGCCACTCACGGTCGGCGCCCTGATGAACGAGATCAACCTCGGCAAGGGACGCCTCGGCCTGATGCTCAAACAGCTCGAGGTCGAGGGCGCCCTGCGCAAGGTCGGCAGCGGCTGGCGCCGAAGCGGCCGCGAGTGGACCTACAACGAGGAGCGGATCCGCGCCGTCACCGAGGCCCGCCGCGCCGAGCAGAAGGCGATGGAGGCCTACGGCAACGACGGCCGCTGCCTGATGGAAGCGTTACGGGCCGAGCTCGACGACCCGGGGGCCGAGCCCTGCGGTCGCTGCGCGGTCTGCACCGAGCCCAAGTTCGACGCCGAGCTCGACCGCGACCTCAGCCTGCGGGCAATCGCGATGCTCGGGGAGCGCCCGATCGAGATCGAGCCGCGCAAGTCCGTCCCTTCGGCAACGGGCGGCTTCCCCCGAGTCCCCCGTGGCGAGCTCCTGCAGCCCGGCCGCGCCCTCGCCACCTGGAACGACGCCGGCTGGGGCCGCCTCGTCGCCCAGGGCAAGTTCAAGGACGAGCACTTCGACGACGAGCTGGTCGACGCCTGCAAGGCCCTGTACTCGAGCTGGAAGCCCGACCCCGCCCCGGCATGGGTCACCGCGGTCCCATCAATGCGCCGCCCCGAGCTGGTCCCTGATTTCGCCGAGCGCCTCGCCGCCGCTCTCGAGCTCCCCTACGCCGCCGCCGTCCGCCAGACCCGGGAGACCCGCGAGCAGAACCAGCTCGAGAACTCTCGCCAGCAGTTCCTCAACGTCGAGGGTGCCTTCGCCGTCGACCGCTCAGCCTGCCACCCCGGCCCGGTCCTCCTGATCGACGACAGCGTCGACTCGAAGTGGACCCTGACCGAGGTCGGCAGGGGACTCCGCCGGGCCGGGACGGTGGCGGTGTGGCCGCTGGTGCTGGCGAACGCGGGGATGGGCGGGTAGCCGGAGGCTGCCTGGGCGCTGGATCTGATTTGATGACGTTCATGCGGTCTTCCCGTACGCGTCTTCTGCCGGTCCTCGTCCTGATTGGCCTCCTCGGAGCTCTGGCACTGGCTCCGGGCGCATCGGCGAAGGCCGAGGGGTTCAAGTACGGCGTCTCCACCGGTGACGTCAGCACCAACTCGGCGATCCTTTGGGCGCGCGCGAGCAAGCAGGGCAAGGCTCTGATCCAGATCACCAAACGCGGTGGCTTCGGCAAGTGCGACCCCAAGAAGGCGAAGAGCAAGTACGTCGTCAAGGCGAAGAAGTCGAACGACCTGACGGTCCAGAAGCGGGTCAAGGGCCTGAAGCCGAATGCCGCCTACAAGTACCGCTTCTGCATGAAGGGCGGCAAGAAGAGCGATACCGGCAAGTTCAAGACGGCGCCGAAGAAGAAGCAGGCGAAGACGATCCACTTCGCTCTCGCCGGCGACCAGGACGCGCGGCCGCTGAAGGGGGAGAAGAAGCCCTACTGGAACAACTTCGAGGTCTGGAAGCGGATCAAGGCCCAGAAGAACGACTTCAACGTGCTGATGGGGGACACGATCTACTCCGACACCGAGGTCCCCGGCTACAAGCTCAAGGACGTCGCGGTCTCGGTCAAGCAGAAGTGGGCGGCTTACAAGACGAACCTCGGGCAGAAGCCCTGGACCAAGGCTCGCGGCTCCGCCGCCTACTACGCCCACTGGGACGACCACGAGTTCCTCAACGACTTCTCCCAGGAGGAGAACACCTTCCCCTACAGCAACGACGGCGTCTCCCAGGGGACCACGAAGATCAGCGGCAAGAAGCTCTACAAGCAGGGCGTCGAGGCCTTCACCGACTACAACCCGGTCCACTTCAAGAAGAAGTCCGGCATCTACAGGACCGAGCGCTGGGGCAAGAACCTCGAGATCTTCTTTCTCGATGAGCGCTCCTTCCGCTCCGCGGGCGCCGAATACAGCGGCGTCTGCGACAACCCGTCCGGCAGTGGCAATCCCGACCTCGCCCCGACCGCCCCGCAGAGCACCCGCAACGTCTTCTCGGCCCTGGTGCCCGCCCTCGCCAACCCGGTCCCGCCGGGCTGTTTGGAGGCGATCAACGATCCGCAGCGGACGATGCTCGGCGCCAACCAGCTCGCCAGCTTCAAGCAGGCGATCAAGAAGTCGGATGCGACCTTCAAGGTGATCTTCAACGAGACGCCGATCCAGCAGTACTACGCCCTTCCCTACGATCGCTGGGAGGGCTACGAGTCCGAGCGCCAGGAGCTGCTGCACTTCCTCGAGGACAACGTTGCCAACGTCGTCTTCCTGACCACCGACGTGCACGCCAACCTCGTCAACGACGCCCGCTACAGCACCCTCGGCGCCGGTGGCGTCCAGGACTCCGGCATCCTCGACATCACCAGCGGCCCCGTCGCCACCGAGAACTACTCGAATGAGATCAACTCGGCGACCGGTAACCCCGCCGCCGGCCCGCTGATCACCAGCGCCTTCCTCAAGCCCGCGCCACCGGCCGGCGTCGGCATGCAGTGTGCCGCCACCGATCAGTTCAGCTACGCGCAGGTCGCCGTCTCCAAGAGCCAGCTCAAGATCGATCTGCTGGACGACTCCGACCAGCCGGTCCTCGACACCGGGGACGTTGCCGCGAACCCAGGGGCAAGCCCCTGTTCGCAAGTCGTCATTCCGGCGCAGTAGCCAAAGCGACCCCGCGACGGGCGGATTCCGATAGGCGGTAGCCGAGCGCGTCAGCCGAAGCCGCGGGTCGCTTCCCCGCCCGCGTCGTCCGGCGCGGCCGGTATCCACCTGAGGTCGGCCCGATAAGACCAAGGCAGCCCGAACCCCAACCCGCGGCCGGCGAAGGAGGGCCAGATGTACTTCGCCATCCGCCGCAGCGAGAACGGCCAATACTGGTGGCGCGCCGTCGGCGACAACAACGAGATCATGGCCGCCTCGGAGCTGATGACCAGCAAGCAGAGCTGCGAGCACTCGATCGCCGTGATCCAGGCCGAGGCCGCCGCCGCGCCCCTCTACGACCAGAGCGAGGACAGGGGCTCAGGGCACCGTAGGGCGGCCTAGCCCTCGATCGGGACGGTTGGCTCTTCCGCGCTCAGCTCTAAGTGAACTGCTCGCGCAGATCGTTTACGGCCGTGTCGAGCTCGTTGCTCAGCTGGTCCCAGGACTCCTCGGCGGCCTCCTGGGTCTCGCCGAGCTGCTCGCGCGCCCGCTTGATGCCCTCGTTCAGTCCGACCAGCGCCGGGTCGATCTCGTCGACCGAGACCTTGCCCTCGACCTCGAGCCCGAGCTTGCGCAGCTGCATCCGCGTCTCGCCGAGATCGATCGTCAGCTGCGCGACCTCCTCGACGAGCCGTCGCACATGACGTTCTAGATCCTCGTGCTGTTGCTCGTGGTCCTTCAGTCCGAATAGATCCATTTCAACTATCCCTTTCTGATTCGTGGGGCCCCTCGAAGCGGGTCGTCGCTAACCCAGACCTGAATCGGGCGACTGCTCGCCGACGAACTCCTCGAGCTCGCGGCGCAGGCGCGCGTTGAACGCCAGGTTCGGTGCGTGCCGTTCGCCCATCTCGAGGTCGGCGCGCCAGGCGCGGATCCTGGCGTCGAGCGTTGGCGCCTTGAAGAACTCGACGGCCCGATCGCCGACCTCTGCGGAGACGAGCCGCCAGTCATTCAGGTTGGCGAGCTTGTCGGCGATGTAGATCGCGATGCATTCAGGCCCTGCCACGGCAGCCCGCTCGCGCAGCGCCCGCTTGCGGGCCTCCCAATCCTCGATGGTCGGGTCCTCAGTCAGGGCCGCAACCATCTTCCCCGCCTCCGGGCCGAAGCCTTCGACCATGTCCCCGACCGTGGCCCGCGAATCCTCGATCACGTCGTGAAGCAGGCCGACGGCGATCGTCGCCTCGCTGTAGCCGCCGTCGCGCAGCAGCTCCGCGACCTCGATCGGGTGATGGAGGTAAGGCCTGCTGGCCTTGGTGTGTCCCGCATGGGCGCGGCGGGCGACCGAGAACGCCCTGTCGAGGCGCTCGGACTCAGCAATGAAAGCCGGCGGTTCGACCTCGGGCTCGGTCGAGTCGGCTTTCATCAACGCTCCCTCCACTGCTCACGCACCCTTGGAAGGATAGGACCCGGCGTCGTTTCGGCGGTGCCGAGGGGTCGGGGCCTCGACTAGCCGGCGGCCGCGAAGATCCGCCACGGCCCGGGCACGCCCTTGAGCTCGTGCTCGCCGCGGTCGGTCAAGGTCTGGCCTGAGCCGACGACGAGGTCGCGGACGGTGCTGCTGACGAGCACCTCTCCCGGTCCGGCGAGGCTGCTGACGCGCGCGCCGATGTGGACTGCGAGCCCGCCGACGTCGTCGTCGGGGAGCAGCTCGCACTCGCCGGTGTGCAGGCCGGCGCGGATCTCCAGGCCCAGCTCACGGATCCGGTCGCGGGCGGCGATCGCGCTGCTGATCGCGCGGCTGGGACCGTCGAACACGGCGAGCGCGCCGTCGCCGAGCGACTTCACGAAGCGCCCGCGGTGGCGTTCGACCTCCTCGCGCACCACGCGGTCGTGGCGTTTGAGCAGCGACCGCCAGGCTGCGTCGCCCAGCTCCGCGGCGCGCTCGGTCGAGCCGACGATGTCGGTGAACAACACCGTGGCGAGCACGCGGTCGCTGACGACCGGTCGCCTCACCCCCGTGAGGAAATGCTGGATCTCATCGGCCATTGCGTCCTCGGCGCCGACCCAGAGGGCCCCGTCACCGGGAACCTCGACGTAGTCGGCGTTGGGGATGTGCTCGGCGACGTAGCTCGAGTGGCGCTCGTCGAGGTAGGCGTCGCCCTCCAGGCGCAGCACCAGGGTCGGGCACTGCACGCTGCCCAGCACATCACGCACATCCGTCTCGCCGATCGCCGCCAGCGCGGCGGCAGCGGCAGCCGGGCTCATCGCCAGGCGCTGTATGCGCGCCGCCAGACTTCGGCCTCGCTCGCTGCCGCTGGCGAGAACCCTGGCCAGCGGGTTTGCGGGCGAGTTGGTTCCCCAGGACTCGACGATCGCCTCGACTAACTGAGCGCGCTCCTCGACACTGGGCGCCCACTCGTATCCCGGTCCTGCAACGAGGCGGGGTTGCGGCGAGATCAGGACCAGTGCGCGGACCAGGTCCGGATGGGAGGCGGCGAACAATGCCGTCAAGCCGGCTCCCTCGAGGAAGGAGATCAGCACCGGCTGCTCGGAGCCGACCGCGTCGATCACTGACTGCACGTCGTCGATCGTCTCCTCCAGCGGAGTCGCGCCGGCGATCCCGTCGGACATCCCGCTCCCGCGCCGGTCGAAGAGGATCAGCCGGGCAAACGACGAGAGCTGCCCGAAGAAGCGCGCGAAGCTCGGCAGCTCCCAGAACAACTCGATGTTTGACAGGTAAGCCGGAATCAGCACGATGTCGAGTGGTCCCTCGCCCACCACCTGGTAGGCGATCTGCAGATCACCGCTGCGTGCGTAATGGGTCTGCGGAACGTCCACCAGTCCCACACTACCCGCCGGCCGAGTCCTTAGACCGCGGTGCCCGTCAACTGCCGGACGGGAGGGCCGGCGGAGCGGGCGCCTACTTCTTTGCCTTGGGCTTGGGCTTTGCCTTGGGCTTCTTTGCCTTGGGCTTCGACTTCGCCGCTGCGGGCTTGCGTGCGGGGGGCTTGCGCTTCGAAGCCGCTGGCTTGCGGGCCGCCGGCTTGCGCTTGGCGCCGTCGCTGCCGCTGAGCTTTCGACCGACCTCCCCGAGGTCCTCGACGATCGTGCCGCGGACTCGGCGCAGGTTGCTGCGCGCGTCCTTCAAGGTCTTGTCCATGTCCTTCACGAGGTCGCGCCGCCCTCTGCTGAGGTCGCCCCGCAAGTCCTTGAGTGCGTCCTGAGCCGCCGCGATCGCGTCGTCCAGCCGATCGACGGGCTTCGCCGCACTGGCGCTCTTCTTCGCGGTGGTCTTCGTGGTCTTCTTCGCAGTCGTGCGGGAACGTGTAGCTGCCTTCTGGGCCATGGTCTTCCTCTCGATAGTGGTGTGCCCGGCGAGCGTAGGTTCGCCGTGGGTGTTGCGGCAACCGTAGCGGCGCCCGCGTCGGAGTGCGTAGTTGTTACGGGTCAGCCGCCCTGCCGCCGAGCCCCGCTCGCTCCGTCAGGAAGTCAGGTGCGTATCGAGGAAGGAGAGCATCGTTTTCCAAGTCTCGGACTGGGCCCGTGCGTTTCCAGCTGCTGTGCCGCCCGAGACGAGGGCGTCGTTCCAGGGCACTGTGGTGGGCGTGACGGGAGGGCGGATGAAGTGGCCCGCGTCGGCGAACGAAAGCATTACGTCTTCGGCGCCTACACCCGCTGCACCCCGGCGTTGGGCGATCGCCGCCGCCATCCTCGCCCCGGGCCACATCTGGTCGTCCTCGCCGCAGGCGAGGAGCAGCGGGCAGGCGATCTCCTCCACCGGGATCGTTGCCCGCTCGACGTCTTCGGTCTTGTCGAGCGAGGGCTCGTAGGCGTTGAGCATGTGCAGCGCGCTGGGCCGCGGGTGGGGCGAGATGCGCCGCAGAAGCGCGTGTTTGACAATCTCGGGTAGCAGGCGCTCACCGTGGATCGGAAGCCAGGGGAGTGGCTCTCCGCCGTGGGACCATGCGGCCTTGTTCGGGGGGCGACCGCCGTTCGCTGGAAGCGCCTGCCAGATGACGCTGCTGGGCGCTATCGCGATCGCGCAGTCTGCCGCGGCAGCGGGGTCGAGCGCGAGCGCGGCGAGTGCTCCCTGCGTCCCGACCGATGCGCTGAGCACGGCCACGCGCTTCGCTCCGGTCTCCGCACGCAGGGCGGCAAGAGCACGTCCGGTGATCTCGGCCGGAATCTCCTCGAGCGCCGCCGGTAGGCCCTCCTCCTGCATGTAGGCGGCCACGAATGCGGGGTACCCACGGGATGCGAGAAGCGCGGCGGTCGGTTCCATCGCAGACGCTCCCGTTGAGCCCGGGATCAGCAAGACCGCGGATCGCCCGTGCGCCTCGGGCGAGAACAGTGTTCCGGCAAAGCCCTCTCCGCTCAACGCCGCCGAGCTGACGCCGGGGGCCGTCCAGCGGCGGGTCAGCTTGACTGTCTCGGAGCTGGAGGCCGAGGTGGCTGTCAGTTCGTATTCAAGCGAGTCGGGTGGGGCAGTGAACGCGACCGGCGGCTCGTCCTCGCTCGCAAACTCCATCGCCCAGAACGGGGCGCTCGGGTCCGGGGCGTCAGAGGGGGCATCCGCGAGGAGGGCACGGTCGAGGTCGAGCTCGCCGCCCTGGCCCGCGGTGTAGCTCCCCGAGAAGCGCCAGCGGTGAACGGCGGCGTCTGTGGTCGCGAGCTCGAGTTCGATCGACTCGCCGGCCTCCGCCCCCTCGAGCGTGATCGATGGCGGATCGTCGACCAGACCGTCCCGGGGCTCCACGCTCAACCTCACCGGCGGAGCCTATTCCTTCGAGCCGGAGCGGCGCTGACCCCTGGCTCCGCAAGCGTCGGGGGGGGGGGGGCTCCTTGCGCGAGTTCGGAAGGATGACGACTCGATGGCCCTCCGACCCCTCGAGTTGACGACGCGGAGACTGACCGCGGTCCTGCTTCTCTGCCTCGTCCCCTTGGTGTTCCTCTCGGTCGGCTGTGGCGGGAACGAATTCGGCGCCGCTCACGGGTTGGTGATTCTCGCCTCGAGGAGTACGCTGGTTTCCGTGTTCGGCGGCGGCGGCATCGGTTCGGGCTCGAGCGGGGTCAGGCTCCGCTCCTGTGGGCTCGTGCTGGGGCTCGCGACGATCCTGGCGCTCTGCCTGACGCTGCCCTCGCGCGCCGAGGCGCTCGTCTACTGGGTCAACAACGACGAGGGCACGATCGGGCGGGCCAACCTCGACGGCTCCGCCGTCGACCAGAGCTTCATCGCTGTAGCCCTCCCCCTGAGCCCGAGCATCGGCCTCGCGGTCAACGACCGCCACATCTTCTGGGCCGGGGACACGGGTTTCATCGGCCGCGCAAACCTCGACGGCAGCGGCGTTGACCCCGACTACATCGCCTTGAACCCGGGAGGCGAGAACACGCTTGCTCTCGGCGACGCCCACGTCTACTGGGCCAGCGACGACTGGATCGGCAGGGCCAACCTGGACGGGACCGGCGTCAACCAGCAGTTGCTTGCCCCGCAGTCAAATAATGTCAGGGGCCTGGCCGTCGGCGGCAACAACGTCTACTGGGCCGACTACCAGAACTCGCGGATCGGCAACAGCGACTTGGGCACGCTCGGGGTCAACCCGCTCTTCATCCAGCCCACCGCGGACCGCCCGGAGGGCCTCGCCGTCAGCGATTCCCACGTCTACTGGTCGAACGGCTCCGCCAACACGATCGGCCGCGCCAAACTGGACGGCACGGCGATCGATCAGAGCTTTATCCCGACCTCCTACGCCTACGGCGTCGCGCTGGAGGGGAGCCACGTCTTCTGGGCCGACTACGACATCAACGCGATCGGCCGCGCCAACCTCGACGGCTCCGGCATCGACCCCGCCTTCATCGGCGGCGCCTCCGGCCCCGAGGGGCTGGCGCTGGACTGGATCGTCAACACCGGGGCGGGCCTGCGGATCGTCAAGGTCAAGCGCAACCGCGGCAAGGGAACCGCAAAGCTGACCGTCAGCGTTCCCGGCCCGGGCAAGCTGAGCCTCGCGGGCAAGGGCCTGAAGCGGGTGAAAAAGGGCGCCACCCAGGCCCAAGTCCGCCTGCTCGCACGCCCGACGGGTGCGCTGAAGCGCAAGCTCGCGGCGAAAGGGAAGGCGAAAACGAAGGCCCGAGTCAGCTTCCGCCCCAAGCTGAGCACGGACTCAAAGACGAAGGCCAAGAGGCTGAGCCTTCGCAAGCGGCGGTGAGCCGGTAGGGGTCCGACTCCATCGGCCCGGGCACTGATTGAGTTGGACCGCCGGCTGGCCCCAGATCCATTCCGACTTAGGATCAGGCGTCGCCCTGCGGGTCCTTGAAACCCTTCCAGTGGGTGCCGTCGCAGAACGGCTTGTTCGAGGAGCCCCCGCAGCGACAGAGCGTCTGGCGGTTGCGGACCTCGTAGCCCTCGCCGCCTGCGGAGATCACCGGAATGCCGCCGCGCACGTGGTACGGACCGTCGACCGAGGCCTTGACCGCCTGGCTCATCGGCTCCTCGGCCGGCTCACCGCTGCCCGGCTCAGAATAGGTCAGGGCGCCGGACGGGCAGTGGCGGATCGTCGACTTGATCTCCTCCGTGGGAGCCCCCGTGGGATTGATCCACGGCTCGGTGTTGAGCCTCCAGACCGAGGGGGTGCGATCGGTGCACTCGCCGGCGTGCGCGCAGACGCTGCGATCGTCGTGGATCGTCACCTCGGCAGCCTCGTAGTCGTCGCGCCGCTCGGCGATCGGACCCGTGTCGGCGGTCTCGGTGCCTTCGAACCCGACCTTCTTGTGCGTGCCGTCGCAGAACGGCTTGTTCGAAGAGCGTCCGCAACGACAGAGAAAGACCTTGCCCGCCTCGGAGACCGTGGCCGCCTTGGCGTCGCGAACCTCGGCGGCGCCCTCGAGCATGTAGGGACCGTTCTCGGTCACGGTGATCGTCGGGCCGTCAGCGGCTTCTCGGCTCAATGGGGTCCCCTCCAAACTAGACTGTTGCGACTGCAACTATGACCCTATCGCATCGTCGTGGACTTACCGAGGCCGGAGGCGAGGGAAAAGGAAGCCGGGGCCCCGTCCCCGAGGGAGTCTCAGCTCTCGCGCCGACGGTCACCTCGACCAGGTCCATTCTGGATCCACACCGTGCGTTGGGGGAACGCAATCTCGATCTCGGCGGCATCGAGTGCGTCCTTGATCGCGATCGCTGCGGCGCTCCGCGCCCTCCACATTGCCGGCGTCTCGGCCCCGTGCCAGAAGCGGACCGCAAAGTTGATCGTCGACTCGCCGAACTCCTCCACAAAGGCCGTCGGCTCCGGCAGGCCCTGGACCTCCTCGACCTCCCCAAGCGCGTCGACCAGGACCCGCTGGGCGCGCTTGAGATCGGTGTCGTGGGCGACGCCCACCGTGAGCGTGGTGCGCCGCGTGGGGGTGACCGTGCGGTTGTCGATCCCCCGCAGCATCACGTTGGCGTTCGGGATCAGAACCTGCTTTCCGTCGCGGGTCCGCAGGGTGATGGCGCGCAGGGTCACGGCCTCCACGGTGCCCTGCCACTCTCCTGTTGAGATCTCGTCCCCGAGCTTGAATGGCCGTCGAGTCTGGATCTGGATTCCCGACCAGAGATTGCGCAGGTCGTCCTGGAGTGCGAAGGCGATCGCGACCCCAAGCGCCGCGAACGTCGCGAGCAGTGGTCCGAGCCGTACCCCGAGGATGACGAGGAAGGTGACTACGCCGCCGAGGACGATCGCGTAGGCGACCCAGCGACCCACGGCCCGCGCGATCCGCTCATCACCGCCCGCCCCCTCGACCGCCCTCGCCACGAGCCGCTTGACGATCTGCGCGGCGATCACCGAGCCGACCAGGACCGCGGCCGCTACGACCCAATCGGCGGTCGTCAGGCTCTCGGAGACGACCTGTTGGTCGGTCTGGGCGATGGTCAGCGGCAAGGCGGGCCCATGCAGTGGATCCCCTTGCCCCTCAGCTGCCGGCGCTATCGATCGCGTCGCAGAGGCTGGAGAGGGCGTCCTGAGCTTCACCCGAAGGCAGTTGGTTGACAGTCTGCTTGCAGGACTGCGCCGCCTCTGAGATCGCCTGGTCGACGTCGTCGCCGGCACTGCTCAGATCCTGCTGGAAGGCGCTGCCGACGCTCTTGCAGGCGGCCTCGACCGCCGTGCCTGTCGACCCGCCGAGGTTCTGAGCGGCCTCGCTGCAGGATTGAACCGCGGAGTCGACGGCCTGATCGACGCTGTCCGTGGCCGAGGTGGACGTCGTGGACGATGTGCTCGATGTCGTCGAGTCATCGCTCCCGCAGCCGGCGGCGATCACACCAATGGAGAGCAAGGCGGCGAGTCCCACAGTCACCCGGGTAGGTCCGATCCGCATTGACGTTCTCCGTTCTTTTTGGGTTGTCGACACCGGGCGCGGCGGCCGGTGCTGGATCAGCTCGGCCGCTCTTTCTACGCCTTACGGGTGTCTATCAGTTCGCCGCTCGCAGCGCGGCCGATCACGATGTTCGTCCTGAAGGCCGCCGAGGGGCTGTGGATCCTCACCGCGGACGATCAGTGGAGGAGGGAGGAGTGCGGGGCCCCGATCAGGTTTCGGCCGCCACCGCCGCCAGCACCTCGGCCAGGGCATCGTTGAGGATCCCGACGTGCTCGGTCCCGAACACGAGAGGTGGCCTGATCTTGAGCACGTTGTCGTCGGGTCCAGTGGTCCCGACCAGGACCCCGCGCTCGCGGAGTCCGTTCTTGACCCGATCTGCGAGGCCTGGGTCCGCTCGAGGGGAGGAGGCGTCGCTGCAGATCAGCTCGACGCCGACCATCAGGCCCCGGCCCCGCACTTCCCCGACCATGGCGTAGCGGTCGGCCAGCCGCTCGATCTCGGCCCGCAGCTCGGATCCGACCCGGCCGGCGCGCCCGATCAGCTGCTGATCTGCGATCACGTCAAGCACCGTGAGGGCGGCCACAGCCCCGGGCGGGTTGCCGCCGAAGGTGCTGAAGAACTCCCCCTCGCCGGCGAAGCGGTCAACGATCTCGCTGCGGGTCACGAGTGCGGCGACCGGGTAGCCGTTGCCCATCGGCTTGCCCATCGTGACGATGTCGGGCGTGATCCCCGCTGCCCCGAACGACCACAGGTGTTCGCCGCTGCGCCCGTGTCCGGCCTGGACCTCGTCGGCCACGTAGAGGCCGCCGGCCTCGTGTGTGAGACGGACGACCTCCTCCAGGTAGGAGCGCTCTGCGGGATAGATGCCGTCGCTGGTGAAGGCGCCGTCGACCAGAACGGCCGCGGGCTGCACGCCCCGACCGGCGAGTCGCTCAATCGCAGAGGCAAATCCTGCGATCGAATCCTCGCCGGCGCCGCGCGGGGGTGGGAACGTCTCGACGTGGTCCGGCTTCGGCGCGCTCGAGGCCTCGGGGGAGAGGTCGGCGATCGCGGCGGTGATCCCGTGGTAGGCATATTCGGAGGAGAGCCCGCCGCCGTTGCCGGTGTGAGACCTCGCCAGGCGCCAGGCGAGGTCGTTGGCCTCGCTGCCGGAGTTGACCATCATCACGGTGTCGAGGCCGGAGCCCTCTGGCATCGAGGCGACGAGTCGCTCGCCCAACTCGATCACCGCCTCATGCAGGTAGCGCATGTTCGTGTTCAGCGCCCGGGCCTGCCGGCTCGTCGCCTCGACGACGCGTGGGTGGGAATGGCCGACGACGGGAACGTTGTTGTAGCAGTCGAGATAGCGGCGGCCGTCGGCGTCGGACATCCAGACGCCGTCTCCCTCGACCAGATGTAGGGGCCGCTCATAGCTGGGGGCCATCAGCGCCGATCCCAGTCGCCGCCGGCGGCGGTCGAGCAATCCGTCGATCGGGACCGCCCGCGAGAAGGAGCGCGCTCCGAAGCGTCGCGCGGCCTCCTCCGGCCCCAACTCGTCGTAGAGCTCGAGCAACGGCCAGGCCTCGGTGTCGAAGTCGGCGATGTATTCGTTGTCGGGGTACCGCGCCACGCGAACCGCGGAGATCGACGCCGCCGCGGCGGCCCTGGCGGCGAACAGGTCCGCGAGCAGCGAGAGCTCGATCTCCTCCAGCGGGGTGACGGCTCGATAGCCGTCCAGGAGTGCGGCGGCCGCCCGGTAGAGATCGTCGCCGCGGCGTTCCCACACAGCTGAGGCCCAGGCTGAGGAGATGTCGCAGGCGAGCGCGGTGTGGCTCATGTCCCCGAAGTCGAGGATGCCCGTGACCCGCCGCCGATCGTCCAGGGTCGTGTTGTCGAGGCTGAGGTCGCCATGGATCACCTGCAAGCGGAGTAGCGGCCAACGGGGTACGACGTGCTCCTGGAAGCGATCGAGGACCCGGCCCACGAGCGCCCGCCTTGCGGGATCGGGGATCTGCTCTGCGAGTGGTCGCAGACGCGGGGCATACTGGACATCCCACAGCAGCACCCGTCCCGCCGCTGGATGGAAGAAGCCGCGTAGCGCCCGCCCGAGCCGGGCGAGAATGCGCCCGAACTCCCAGAGCGCATCGTGATCGAGGCTGAACGAGTCGGCCGCAGCCTCTCCGTTCATGTAGTCGTACATCCGCACCCGGTGCTGGGCGCCCGCATCCGCCTCGGTGGAAGCGTGGTAGTCCGCGGCCCCGGATAGCCCGTCCACCGACCGGCCACCGACCGGCCACGGCAGCGCTATCGGCAACTCGGGATCGACGCGCTTGGCGTGCAGCGCGGCGGCGATCTCCATCTCGATCACGGTCGTCTGCTCGGCGGCGCTGGAGATCTTGAGGACGGCCCGCCCGCCGGCTCCAT
Source organism: Acidobacteriota bacterium (assembly GCA_032122625.1). Lineage (GTDB taxonomy): Bacteria > Actinomycetota > Thermoleophilia > Solirubrobacterales > 70-9 > CAXMST01. Next base: position 11,968 of record JAQBGG010000005.1, on the reverse strand, counting down.
CCACGATCAGGAAGTTCTGGTCGCGCTCGCTCGCCAGGGCCGAGGCACGACCGCGAAAACCGAAGTGGCCTACGGCAATCGCTTCCGCCTCAGCGTCTGTGAACCCCGGCGGCTCGGCGTCGAGCACGTCGGCCGCCTCGGTTGGGGATTCGCCCGCCGCCGTCATCGGCCGATGGTAGCTCCGCAGTGTCTTCCTTCGGCCTAGCGGGCGCCGTCCAGCAGGTAGGTCGTCATCCGGCCCTTGCCCTTGATCTCGATCTCACCGCGGCGGCGGAGAAGGAAGTCCGGCTCCAGCGCCCTCCGGACCCGGTCAGTGACCTGGATCTCACCCGCCTCGCCGCTCGATTCCATCCGACTGGCCGTGTTGACGGTGTCTCCCCAGAGGTCGTAGATGAACTTCGATCGCCCGATCACGCCCGCGACGACGGGACCGCTGTCGATCCCGATCCGGACCTTGAGGGCCTCGGGGCCGTCGGGGCCGTGGACCGTTATCCCCTGCCGCATCTCGACCGCCATCCGCGCGACCGCGATCGCATGGTCAGGACGGGGCTCGGGCACGCCCGCCGCGGCCATGTAGGCGTCGCCGATCGTCTTGATCTTCTCGAGGCCGTGATGGGCGGCGAGGTCGTCCCATCCCGCGAAAGCTCGATCGAGGATCTTGACCAGCGCGTCAGGATCGATCCGCTCAGCAAGGCGGGTGAAGTCGACGATGTCGGCGAACAGCACCGTCGTCTCCGCGTAGCCGTCCGCGATCACCGACGGCGATCGCTTCAGCCGCACCGCCACCGACTCGGGAAGAACGTTGAGCAACAGCCGTTCCGAGCGGGCCTGTTCGGCCTCGCGGGCGCGGACGAAGTACTCGAGCAGGAGGAAGACCGTCATCGAGACGGCGAGGAGGTTGAGCGCGAAGAAGGTGACGATGATCCCCTCGGGGATCTGCGGTGCGCCGCTCGACAATGTCGGGTCCAGCGCGGCTGAGACTCCGACCAGCGCGGCGAACGTCACGAACCATCCGATCGCGTGGCGGGGGCCGACGAAGAAGACCGCGCCCAGGGGTGCGGTCAGGGCCCAGAGCGCGACGACGGAGCTGTTCGCAAAGCCGCCGAGGCTCCATTGCAGGCAGAAGGGCAGCGCCAGCATCATCGCCAACTCGCTGGTCCTGAAAGCGCGATAGATCCCGGTCCGAGAGTGCGCGTAGATCAGCGCCGCGCTGGCGAGGATGTAGACCAAGGGAATCCCGGCGGCCAGCCAGATCCCCAGCGCGGAGTAGGTGAGGACCCAGATCGGCGACAGGGTGGCCATCAGCGCCGAGGAGAGGTTGAGCACCCGCTTGCGGAGTCGCAGATCCTCGGAGTCCGACTCCGAAGAGCCGAGCTCGGCCAGCTTCTGCAGCGCCGACGGGAGCTGCTCCCAGCTGCCGCCGGCGGAGCTTCCCTCCGGGTCCACTAAAGCCCGGTCAGGGTTTGCGGGCGCGAAGCGAGACGGTAAATGTCCTTGACCTTGGCCCCGAGCTCCGCGGTATCGACCGTGGTCTCCATCGTTCCTCCCGATCGGATGGCCATCAATTGCAGCCAACCTACACCCCGGCGATCCCTGTCGCAAGAACTGGCAGCGCTGGTGCGCCTACCCGTTCAGCTTCTCCAAATCACGGCTCCTGGCACTGACCAGTTGGCTCGGCACTTAGATGCGCCGCATGCGCACCGCTCTCGACCGTGTGCCGGTAGGCTGCAGGCGAGTGATGCAGTCCAACGATGGGAGTGAAATGGCGATCGCGCTTGTGCACAACTACGCCGGAGGGACCAAGGAGCAGTACGAGGCGACGGTTGAGGTTGCACACCCGCCGGGCGGGCTGCCGGCCGGGCAGACTCACCACTTCGCCGGCCCGAGCGAGGATGGCTGGCAGGTGGTTGCCGTCTGGGACTCGCAGGAGAGCCTCGACGCCTTTGTGAGCGAGACGCTGATGCCGGCCCTCCAGGGCCTCGGCGACGGAGGCTTCCCCGGGCCGCCGGAGCAGACCGTCTTCGAGGTGGATACGGCCGCCTTCGCCTGAGCCGCCGGGGTACGGGGCGGGCCCGAAGACCTCACCCGCTCAGGTCTGATCGTCCGCTTTCCGGGCGCTGACGACCTCGGTTGGAAAGCCGCACTGGGATATGTATTCGCGCCGTACGTCCTCGAAGCCGAGCTCGGTGAGCACCGGCGCGGCGAGGACCCCTCGGCAGTTCGCGGTGAGGTTGACCCCGCGGGCGTACAGCCCGTCCCAGGCCCGGTGCATGCGACGCTCGCCCGGGGTCATGCAGGAGAGGACGACGCGGCCACCGGGGCGCATCACACGGCGGAACTCGGCCAGGGCGCGCGGGATGTCGTCCCGCGGCAGCAGATCGAGCATGTAGGAGTTGACGACGAGATCGAAGCTCCGATCCTCGAAGGGAAGCTCGAGGGCGCTGGCGCGCACGAGCTCGACGGGTTGGGCTACCCCTGCCTTTGCCAGCCGCTTGCGAGCCTGGGCGAGCATCCCATCGGCGAGCTCGACCCCGACCGTGCTTCCCGAGGGGTTCCGGCGCGCCAACTCGACGAGCTGGGCCCCCGTCCCCATCGCGACCTCGAGCACCGCTTCGCCGTCACGCGGGGCCGCCAGCTCGAGCACCCGTCGCCGGGGCCGAGCCTCGGTCAGTCGGGCCCAGGCCTCATAGATGGGAGCGAGTCTCGTGTAGGCGCCGATCACGCGCCCCGGGCGCGTCTCGTTGACCTCGAGAACCTGGGAGCGCCAGTCGTTGGTCTGCACTACGAAGCCGAAGGCCCGATCCGCTTCGGCTCAGTCGAACTCGCCGGTGTTGATCCTCTCGATCAGGACTTTTGAATCCTCGCGGATCCAGGTCCCGTCGGCGGTCTCGATCACCGGCAACAGCCTCTGGTTGGTGTGCTCCTCGATGGCCTTGCGCCTACTCCGAGGGTAGGTCGGTCCCCTGACGGCCTCGTAGTCGACGCCCCGTTCGTTGAGCGCTTTCTCGACGGTCCAGCACGGGTGGGCGTCGATCTTCAGCCAGCTGGCTCCGCACGTGTGCAGCTTGGTGCTCATCAGATACCTCCGGTCGGCTTGGGGTAAGGAGGAGGCTAGCGCCTGCCCGATCGCCGATCGCCCCTCCGGCTGCGCCGGGGGAAAGGGCCGCTTTGCATGAGAAGCAGGAGGCCGGAACCGTCCGGCTTATATCTCGCACACGGCGATTGCCGGCGCGTCCCGGCGGGCCTTCTCGGTCGCGGTCGCCAGGTCGCCGAGGGGCGTGTAGGTGACGCGGTCCGGCTCCAGACCTAGATCGGCCGCGGCGTCGGGTTCCAGGCGCTCGATGAGGTCCTTGGAGGCGAGCGCAAGGCCGCCGCTGGCGCAGGCTTCGATGCGCGCGGCCTCGTTGACCTGGTCGCCGAGCGCGTTGACCTCGGAGCGTCCGGCGGTGCTGATGTTGCCGACGTAGAGGTTCGCTCCCCAGTGCAGGCCGAACCGCAGGACCACGTCCTCGGGTTGCAGGTCGCTGCGCGTGGCGACCTCAGCGACCGCTTCGCGCAGGGCGCGGGCGGCGGCGATGCAACTGTGCGCCGCAGCCGATTCCGATCCGGCGGTCTCGGCGAGGAAGAACGCGCCGACGCCGTCGCCGACGTGACGCCCGACCAGGCCGCCGGCGTCGACGACGCACTGGTCGGCGGCGCGGACCAGGCGGCGCCCGAGCGCGAAGTAGCTGGCGGTCGAAAGGCGCCGGGCGAGCGGCGAGGACGCTTCCAGGTCGGCGAAGAGGATCGCCGCCGGCCGCCGGCCGGCCTTTGCGACCAGTCCCATTCGCGCGACATGCCCGAGGTCGGCGGTGAAGGTCATCGCGGCGAGCATTGCCATGCCGGCGGCGGGCTTGGAGATCAGCGCAGTGCCGGCGAGCCGGCCGTTGGCGTCGCGCACGCGGAAGGCGATGACCGGGACGTCCCCTGCGCCGGCGATCCCAAACCCCTCCGTGGTGAAGGACACCATTGTGCCCTCGGCCGGGGTCAGCTCGTCGACGATGTCGCGCAGTGCGGGGTCGACGAGTTCCCGCAGCTCGTCGCGCCCGCCGGGAGTGTCAGTGAGCATCAGGCCGCCGGCGCCGCGGAAGAAAAGACGATTGATGCCGATGCTGTTGGACCCCATTCGCCATCCCTCGCTCGTCCGGAGCCACTCGGGCCCAAAGACGTGGGCGCCTACCGGGAACGATGCGAACTCGACGAGAGCGCCGAACGACAGGCGCAGGTCCTCACTGGCCCAGACCAATCGCCAGCGGTCGTCGACGACCCATCCCCAGTGACCCGCGTCGCGGATCGCACGCGCCGCGTCGGCGAGCGCCGGGTCCTCGGGCAGAGGGTATGACTCCTGATCGTGTATCGCCCGATCCTACCCCGGGATCTTGCTTTCCGGCTCGCCTCGGGCCGGGTTGCGTCTCAAGCACGCCCATAATCCAGCGATGCTATTTTCCGGAAATTTGAGTTCCGCTGTCGAGGTCGGTCATACTTGGCCTCCCACACAGCGAGCGAGACGGAGGGCCGATGCCACTGTATTTGTCGAGGTTCAGTTACACGCCGGAGACCTGGGCCCGGATGATCGGTAACCCAGAGGACCGCCGCGAGGCCGCCCAGTCCTATGTTGGGTCGGTTGGGGGGAAGTTGCATGGGTTCTGGTATGCCTTCGGTGGACACGATGGCTACACCCTCTGGGAGGCCCCTGACAACGTGTCGATGGCCGCAGTTGCGCTAGCGCTCTCAGGTGGGGGCGCGCTGAGCTCGCTCGAGACCACGGTCCTGCTTACGGTCGAGGAGACGATGGACGCACTGTCGAAGGCCGGGCAGATCCAGTACGAGGTGCCGAGCGCTTAGACGGCTTCCCCCGCGTGACCATTGGCCCGAGTGGATCCGCGACCGCGCATCGGTTGCAGAATGCGGCCCACCCGCACGCGGACGGACCGGTTCGATGACCTGCGAGTTGCCGCGAGAAGCGAATCGAGCCGGGCCGTTTCCGATTGACGGGACGGGGCGAGCTCGGGCCTCTATGGTTGAGGAATGTTCCCGCGCGCCGCATTGGTCGAGTTCCCCGCTGACGAAGCGGATCGCGCCCTTCTCCTCTGGGGCGTACGCGACCGTTGCGCGCCGGCGAAGGCCGAGTAGGGAGGCTGGCTGTGGCAGACGGCACCTACGTGCTCACGACCGCCACCGGCGATCCCTTCGAGTCCAAGACGCCGGGACAGCTTGCCGCCAGTCGCCGCACTCGCATCTACGGGCGCCTCGACTGTCCCACCGCGCTGAAGGCGCTCCGGCGGGGCGGCTACAGCAGCCACCGCGTCTTCTTCGCCGATCAGAAGACCGCCCTCGCCGCGGGCTATCGCCCGTGCGAGACCTGCTTGAAGGCCGACTACGACGCGTGGAGAGCGGACCGGCAGAACGGGAAGAGCAGCTCGACGATCCGTCGGTCGTAGCGACAAACCAGGACGAGTAACGATCGTCTTGGATGACGCCGAACGCGGCAGGCGGGCTAGAATGCCTCGAATGGCTGAGGAAGCAACTCAAGAGCAGGTGCTGGAGGCAGCGCGTTCACTCGGTCAAGATGAGTTCACGCGCCAGGACGTCGCCGACGAGCTGGGCATCGAGGTCTCGGCGATGCAGCCGAGCTGGAAGGCCGCCAAGCAAGCGGGCCGGTTGGAGAAGGTCCGCGAGGAGGGTGGCAAGCGCCACTTTCGGCTTGTAGACCACTAGGACCCCGCCCGGGGAAACGAATCGGCCCCCCGATCCCGGTGCCTCATGCGGCGGTACCCCCGTGGTACCCACCGATAGGTCCGATCTTCCAGGAAACCCACGCCTCGGGACGGGAGGGACGCATGGGACGCCTGAGAACGCATCGACACGCCCAACCCGTCGACGGGGGGTCGAAAGGTCGCTGGTTCAAATCCAGTCGCCCCGATATCTCCCGCACTCCGATCTGCCTGTCGGTTCTCCTTGTGCAGTTCGGGAATCGGTTAGCCTCTTACTCGATGCCATGGGATCCTGAGCATTGAGCCGCTTGCCTGCCTCGGCTCGGGCGCTCGGTGAGGTCTTCCGGAATCCCGATCTAGGCCGACTTCAACTTGCCTGGGTCGGTGTCTCGTTCGCCACCTGGACCTTCGTTATCACGCTCGGGGTCTACGCTTTTGACGCCGCCGGCGCGGCCGCCGTCGGCGTCGCCGGGCTGGTGCGGCTGCTTCCCGGCGCCCTCGCGTCGCCGTTCTCCGGGCTGCTGGGAGATCGGTACTCGCGGAGAGCCGTACTCGTCTGGAGCGCCACGACGATGGCCGGTGTACTGGGAGGCGCCTCGCTTGCAGTCACCGCCGGAGCACCGACATGGTTGGTCTTTGCGCTCGCCGGCCTGTTCACCGTCGCAGCTTCGCCCTACATCCCAGCTGAAGGTGCCTTGATGCCTCAGCTCGCCCGCACCCCGCAGGAACTCTCGGCCGCGAACGTGACCCACAGCGTGATGGACAACCTCGGCTTCCTCGGGGGCTCGATCTCGGCCGGCGTCCTGCTCGCGGTGAGCTCGGTGCAGGCCGTGTTTACGCTCGCGGCGCTCGCTGCGGTGGCAAGCTGTATCGCGATCCTGCTCACGCGGCCCGACAGCCGCCCTCGCTACGTGGACGAGGTGGCTGCCCGCGGCCTGGCCCGGCAGGCCACCGCCGGGCTTCGGGCAATGATCGCCGACCCCGCGCTGCGCCTCCTCGGAACCAGCCTGACCCTTCTCGTCTTCGTTGAGGGAGCGGCGGATGTGCTGATCGTGATCATCGCGCTCGATCTGCTCGAGCTCGGCAACTCGAGCGTCGGTTACATGAACGCGGCTTGGGGAGTCGGAGCGCTTCTGGCCGGCGCCGGGCTGGCCGTGCTGATCAACCGCGGCAGGCTGGTCGAGGGTCTAGTGGTCGGCAGTCTGCTCACCGGTGCAATGCTCGCCCTGCCGGGGGTCAGCCCGGTCGTTGTCGTTGTCTATGCCGCCTGGTTCGGGGTCGGATTCGGCTACACCCTGGTTGAAGTCGCCGATAACACGCTGCTGCAGCGACTGGGCGATGACGAGGTCCTGGGGCGCGTCCGCGGTTCGCTGGAGACGGTGCGACTGGCGGCGATGGCGCTCGGTGCGATCGCGGTGACGGTTCTGGTCGAGCTGCTGGGGATCCGCGCCGCTGTGCTCGTCGTCGCCTCGATCCTGCCGTGCTTCGCCCTCCTCCGGTGGGGTCGCTTGCGATCCTTCGAGGTCGGGGCGCCAGTGGAGGAGCGCCACTTCTCCCTACTTCGTGCCGACCCGATCTTCACCCCGCTTCCACTCGCGACGCTCGAGCGCCTCACCCACGATCTGATCGAGCTCAGCGCCGACACCAATCAGGATGTCATCACGCAGGGCGACGTCGGCGATCGCTTCTACCTGATCGAGGCGGGCCGGGTAGAGGTGTTCGAGAACAAGGTCCACCGGCGCTTTCAGGCCGCCGGGGAATCGTTCGGCGAGATCGCGCTCCTCCGCGGCGAGCCGCGAACCGCCACGGTTCGGACCACCGAGCCGACCAGGCTGCTTGCGCTGGATGCCGGCCACTTCATCAACGCGGTCGCAGGGCATGGTCGTTCCTCGCAGGCGGCCGACGGCGTGATCGAGCATCGGCTCCCGCGTCCCCCAAGCTCGACTCGCGATCGATCGGAAGCTCATGCTGAAACCTGAGATTCGTTACGCGCGCAACGGTGAGATCGCGATCGGCTACTGCGTCGTCGGCAACGGACACACCGATCTCGCCTACCTCTCGCCGTTCAACAATCTGGACGTCATGTGGGAGAATCCGCTCTATGCGGCTTTCCTTCGGTCGCTGGCAGCGTTCGCGCGAGTCATCATCATCGATCGGCGGGGCACCGGCGTTTCTGACCGTTACTCCCCGGATGACCTTCCGCCGCTCGAGGACCTCGTCGATGACCTCGCCGCGGTGCTCGATGCCGTGGGCTCGGATCGCGCAGTGCTCTTCGGCTTTTCAGACGCGGGGGCGCTGTGTGGGATGTTCGCTTCTACTCGCCCGGACCGGGTCGCCGGGCTGGTTCTCCACGCGACCGCCGCGCGGGGCACGCAGGCACCCGACTACCCCTGGCAGTGGTCAGAGGAGGAGTGGCGGGACTACCTGAGCGAAGTGAGGAACGGATGGGGCACCCGAGAGTACGCGAAGGAGACGCTCGGTCTGTTCAATCCCTCGCTCGCCGGCGACGCGCAGATGGAGAGATGGTGGGAGCGGTACCAGCGGCTGTCCGCAAGTCCGAGCGCCATATATGCGCAGGAGAGGGTCTTCCGTGAGATGGACATTCGCCGGTTGCTGCCGGCGATAAGCGTCCCCTCGCTGGTACTCCACCGGGCGGGTGACCAGATCGAGCCGGTTGGAGCCGGTCGCTACATCGCAGATCAGATCGCAGGGGCGGAGTTTGTGGAGTTGGACGGCGCAGATCATTTCCCGTGGGCGGGCGACCAAGAGGCGCTGGTAGCGGAGATCAAGCGGTTTACGGAACAGGTGGAACGGGAGCATGAGGACGCGTTCGACCGGGTACTCGCGACCGTCCTGTTCACCGACGTGGTCGACTCGACCGCGAGATCCGCGGAGATGGGTGACCGTCGCTGGCGTGAGGTTCGGTCGCAGCATGACAACCTGATCCGCGCCCAGCTCGCGCGCTACCGCGGCCGCGAGGTCGACACGGCCGGCGACGGGTTCTTCGCCGTCTTCGATGGCCCGGCCCGCGCGGCGCGATGCGGATCCCGGATCGCCGCCTCCATGGCGCAGTTGGGACTGGAGGTCCGGGTCGGGCTCCATACGGGCGAGGTTCGCTATGAGGGAGACGCCGTCACCGGTATCGCGGTGGCGATCGGCGCTCGGATCGGGTCCCTGGCGGAGCCCGGTGAGGTGCTCGCCTCGTCGACAGTGAAGGACCTGGTCGTAGGGTCCGAGCTCACTTTCGTGGATCGCGGCGCACATGCACTGAAGGGCGTGCCGGACGATTGGCGCGTTTTCGCGGTCGCGGGATAGTCGGCGCCGCGGTTCCGCGACCCCCGTGGTACCGACTGATACGTCCTATCTGTCCAATGAGTACACGACCAGGGACAGAATCGACACATCGGACGCTCCGGAACGCATCGACACGCCCAACCCGTCGACGGGGGGTCGAAAGGTCGCTGGTTCAAATCCAGTCGCCCCGATTACGGCCCGTGCCGCTCGGGAATCTTTGTCAGACCAGCGCCGTCGGAGCGCTCGCCGAGCCGCTCGCCAGTGGCTCGAGCCAGGCCGCTGGCAATACCGGTGGGATCCTGCCCGGGTAGTGCGGCACCACCCGGAGAGCGAGCTTGCCCGCAGGCCGGTGCTCGATCGCCGGCCGGAGGTCATCGAGGCTCATCGCCAGGCGCAGGCTGGTGGCGATCTGGAAGTCGGCGGCATTCAGCTGCTCGCCGCCGAGCACTCCCTCGGCGATCCAGTCGTCAATCCGCTGAAGCGTCTCCGGCAGCAGCGAGATGTCGCGGCGCACGTTCTCGTCCGTGGCCTCGTGGGAGCGGGCGTCGAGGGCGATGAACGGCCCGGCCATCCTCACGCCGAGCCCGTGGGGGAGGCCGATCCTCGCGCCCTCCAGGTAGCTGCGAAGCGCTCCTGTGTTCTTCCCGAACATCCAAAGCAGCGGTCGGCGAATGCGCACCTGGAGCTCCTCGTCGCCGAAGCTCTCTGCCTCCTCGACCTTCGCCCGGAGGTCGGGGTCGGCGGGGAATAGCGGCGGATCCGGCTCGATCCGCTCGAGCTCGCGGGCGATCTCGCGTGAACCCTGGACCCTGCGCCCGTCGATCTTCATCGCGGGCACCGTCCCGCGGGGGAATCGCAGTCCCTTGAGCACGATCCACGTAACGACCGGGAGCAGGTCGGTGCGCTTGAAGGGGATGCGCTTGTGATCGAGCATCAGTTGCGCCGCCACACCAGGGTGGGAGCCGGGGATCGTGAACAGGCGGACGTCGGGCCGCCTCCCGCCGCCACGGTCGTCTTCCAGCGGGCCTTCGGCCCGATCCGGTCGGTCGAGCTGATCGGTGTTCATCGGGACTCCCTCCGTAGGACGCCGTGGCGTCATTCATGAAACTAGCTGTTTCACGAGCGGCACCGTATCACGTTTCGCGATACACGGTGTATCCACACGCGAGCGGGGTTTGCGGGGGCTCCGATCCCACTCTGGGGAAGTGGTCAGCGGACTCCAGCCGTCGCCGACGCCCGTTCACTCACGAGCCGCATCGCAAGCTCGATCGCCTGCTCATCCGAGAGCTCCTGCTCGCGGATGAGCTGCCGCCAGGTATGGAAGCTGAGCGCAAGGGCGATCCCGGCTCGGAGCAGAGTTCGGCGCCTGCCTCGTGCCCGCCAGGGCTCGAGCAGAACATCGCGTGCCCGCGACCAGAGCTCATGGTATGGCTGCACCACCTCGTGCTCGGGAATGTCGGCGAGGACCGGGGTGATCATCGCCTCGGTCTCGCGGTGGTAGGCGTAGGCTTCGGCGAGCCCGATCCGCAGGCGCTCAACCGGGTCCTCGATTGCCCGCCAGCTCTCAGGGTCCGGTGGCGGGTGGCGTTGGAAGTAGAGCCCGCTGCAGGCACCCAGGATCTCCGCCTCGTCGGCGAAGTGACGGTAGACCGTCACTCTGCCGACACCGGCACGCCGGGCAATGTCGCTCACGGTCGTCGCCGTGGGGCCGAGTGCCTGGTGCAGCTCAACCGCAGCTTCGACGATCCGCTGGCGGGTCTGCTCCTGGCTCGCGGCGCGTTGCTTGAGCTTGTACTGGCCGGCCATAGACCATGATGGTACACGCTGTAACGCCAAACGTGGTACGCTCGCGAAACATCGCGAAACATGATGTTTTACGAAAGACAACCGGCGTCCCCACGAGAGGAGAACTGCCATGTTCACCACTTCCACCCCCGATCTCGACCTCACCGAGGTCTGGCTTGACAGCGATCCGGAGCACAAGCGCGTTCGGGTCAGCTTCCCGATCAACAAGTGGGCGGGGGCGCGGGATAGCGCGGTCGTCTACTTCGAGCTTGAGCCGGGCGACCGCCTGGCAACCCACACCGACAGCGCGGAGGAGATCCTCTATATCGTCTCGGGCCGGGGTGAGGCCGAGGTCGGTGAGGAGCGCGCGGACGTGGGCGCCGGCGATCTCGCCGTGATTCCGGCGATGGTCCCCCACGGGCTCGTCAACGTCGGCGAGGAGTCCCTGAAGGTCGTCGGGTTCTTCTGTGAATCCGAGGTCACCTCGACCTTCCAGGAGCCGATTCAGCCGATCGGGCAGGCGCAGCTGACCCAGGGGGCGCCGGCGGCTGCTGGGTCGTAGCTGCCGAACGCTGGGCGGACCGCGGGCTGTTGCCTGACGCCTAAGCCTCAAGCGGCCGCGGATGACGGAGGTCCCGGGTCCGGGGCCTCCGTCCTTCCTGCGTCGGAGGTGACAGGATTCAACAGCTCAGGTCGACTGTTCTCTCTAGCGGGTCGCGGATCAGCTCGAAGTAGCCCCGTGACGAGAGGCGCCGCGAGAGCGCACCGGAGGCTTCCAGGTCCGCGAACAGGATCGCGGCGGGACGACGGGCCGGCTCGCTGACGCGACTCATGCGCTCGAACAGCCGCTGGTCCCCGCGGCCCAGGAGCGCCATCAGACGGGCATCGGGCCACGGGACAGCCACAGGATCCCGAGAAGCCGCCCCTCGTCGTCATTGAGCCGCACCTGCATCTGGTTCGAGTCGCCGAGGACGAATCGGCGGAACCGCAGGCCAGGCGGAAAGGAGATCCTGTCGTACCAGGCGCGCGGCGGCTTCTCGATCGGTTCGACGGCGGCCGCGGCCTTGCCGAGCGGGCCGAAGGCCTCGTCGAAGCCCGCATCGCCCGGCTCCAGGTAGTGCCGCATGATCGGTGCG
>JAQBGG010000004.1:0-120300 GCA_032122625.1 Acidobacteriota bacterium | reverse complement strand
GCGAGCACCGGCCGCGAGCACCGGATCGAGCCGCCGCCGATAGATTGCTTGGTGGCATGTCTGACCCGAGGGTTCTGATCATCGGTGCCGGCTTCGGTGGGATCGCGGCCGCGATCGAGTTGCAGTCGTACGGCTTCGACGAGATCACGATCCTCGAGCGCGCACCCGGCCTTGGCGGCACCTGGTTCCACAACAGCTACCCCGGTGCCGCCTGCGACGTCCCCAGCCACGTCTACTGCTATTCGTTCGCGCAGCGGCGCGACTGGTCGCGGCTCTGCTCCCCGCAGCGGGAGATCCTCGACTACCTGAGCGGAGTTGCGCACGATCATGGGCTCGACCGCCGGCTGGAGACGAATGCCGAGGTCAGTGCCTGCCGCTGGGACGACTCCGAGCAGATCTGGACGGTGAGCACGACTGACGGACGGAGCTGGCAGGCGGGCGCCGTGATCATCGCCACGGGCCAGCTCCACCGCGCGGCCCGCCCCCCGATCGAGGGCGCCGAGAGCTTCAAGGGCCACAGCTTCCACTCCGCCGAATGGGACCATGACTACGAACTGGCGGGGAAGCGGATCGCCGTCATCGGCACCGGCGCCAGCGCCGTGCAGTTCGTGCCCGAGATTGCCGGGCAGGTGGACCAGTTGATGATCTTCCAGCGCACCGGGAACTGGTTCATGCCGCGCCGCAATCGACCCTATCCAGCCTTCGCCAAGGCCGCCTTCAAACACCTCCCGGGCCTGCAGGCCTACCGGCGGCACTTCGTCTTCAACTATCTCGAGTCGCTGACGATGATGATCCGCCATCCGCGGACGCTCGGCCTGCTCGGCAAGCTGCGCTCAGCGGCGTTCATGCGCTGGCAACTCCGGGATCCCGAGGTCCGCCGCAAGGCATGGCCGGACTACACATTTGGCTGCAAGCGAATCCTCTTCAGCTCCCACTTCCTCCCCGCGCTGCAACGCCCGAACGTCGAGCTGATCAGCGAGGCGATCACCGAGATCACCCCTTCCGGCCTTCGCACCTCGGACGGAGTTGAGCATCGCGTCGACTGCATCATCTGGGGCACTGGGTTCCGCACCAACGACTTCATGTTCCCGATGGAGGTCGTCGGCGCCAACGGCGAGCGCCTCGCGGAGACCTGGTCGGAGGGTCCTCACGCGCACCTTGGGATGACGGTTCCCGGCTTTCCCTCGATGTTCGTGATGTACGGGCCCAACACCAACACCTCGGGTGGCTCGATCATCTTCTATCTCGAGCGGCAGGCTGCCTACATCCGCCAGGCGCTGCAGCGGGTCCGCGACGCCGGCGCGGCGGCGATCACGGTCCGCCCCGAGGTCGAGGCTGCCAGCGATCGCGAGGTACAGGCCCGCTTCGCCGGCACAGCCTGGACGCAGTGTGACTCCTGGTACCGCAACGAGAGCGGCCGAATCATCGCCAACTGGCCCGGCTACATGCGCGAATACGCCGCCCGCAGCGAGTGGCTCGACCCCGATGAGTTCGAGCTGATCAGCTCGGGGGACTAGGGCGCCGCGGGAAACTCAGGGTCGGGGCTTGGTTTACATAATCGTCGCCGCCTCCCCGCGCCCAGCCTCCCCGCGCCCAGCCCCAAACGGAGCCGGTGCACCGCATCCAGCGTCCAGGGACCGTGTTCTGCAGAGCGAGTGACGATCATCCACCACAGCACCCTCCCCCCACCAGACCGGCCCCGGACCGATCGGCCCGCGGTGGTCGGTCACTAGCCTTCAGCCGATGCCAGGGACCATCTCGAACCGAAGCGGAGGACTCCTTGCGGCCGCGTTCGGGCTGCTGCTGGCGCTGCTTTTGTGGGCGCCGGCGCCGGCCGAGGCCGCCCGTCAGCCGAACGTGATCGTGATCACGACCGATGATCAAACCCTGGAGGAGATGAGGCCGGAGGTGATGCCGTTCACGAGTTCGTTCTTCGCCCGCCAGGGAACGACGTTCAGCAACGCGGTGGTCGTCTCCCCGTCCTGCTGCCCGTCTCGTGCCGCCTACCTGAGCGGCGAGTACCCACACAACAACGGCGTCTTTGCGAACAGCCCCGGATATCCATCCCTCAAGCAGAAGAGCAACACGCTGCCGGTCTGGATGAAGCGCGCCGGCTACCGGACGATCCACATCGGCAAATACCTGAACCACTACGGCGACGCCGACGGCTGGGCGACAGCAGCCCCCGGCTGGAAGAAGTGGTACACGCTGGCCTCCTACAAGTACCTTGGCTACCGGCTCGCCAGAGGCGGGATCGTGAAGACCTTCGGCGACCGCAACCGCGACTATCTGACCCGCCGTCTGAACACCAAGACCGAGAACTTCATCCGCCGCAGCGCCGGCAAGAAGCAGCCCTTCTATATCCAGCTCGATCAGTTCGCGCCCCACTCCGAGGTCAGCTCGACTCCCGGGCGCTGCCAGGAGGCGGCCCAGCCCGACCCACTCGATATCGGTCTGTTCACCGACGAGCCGCTGCCGCAGGACGGACTTCTCCCCGCCGATCGCTCCTTCAACGAGGAGGACCTCTCCGACAAGTCGCCGGCGCTCGCCCAGCGGCCGGCGCTCGGACCCGATGGGATCGCGAAGGTCGAGACCCGATACCGCTGCCAGCTCGCTGCCCTGCAGGGCGTTGATCGCGGCGTTCAGCGGATCCACGAGGCGCTGACCGCCAGCGGTCAGCTCCGCAACACGGCGATCTTCTTCACCTCCGACAACGGCTTCTTCCACGGCGAGCACCGACTCCCCAACAACAAGGGCTTCCCCTACGAGGAGGGAATCCGGGTGCCATTGCTGGCCCGCCTGCCGCCACGCTACACCCTCGACCCGCCCGAGACGATCTCCGAACCGGTCGCCAACATCGACATCACGGCCTCGGTCGCCGACCTCGGCGACGCCGAGCCGTGCAATGCGAGAGCCTGTCGCCGACTCGACGGTCGCTCGCTCCTCGGCCTCCTGGGTTCCGGCGATCCGAGCTGGCCGGAGGGACGTGCCCTGCTCGTCGAGCAAGGCCGTTTTCAGTACTTCTGCCAGCCCTACGCCAGCATCTGGACGCCTCGCAGCCTCTATGTCGAGTACCCGACCCAGCTGCAGTCGACGGATCCCTGCAAGGTCGAGACCGAGCACTACGAGATGCCGACGGATCCCCTGCAGCTCCAGAACCGGTTCCCGGCACAGCCCGGCACGGGGGCGGCGACCCGCCAGGCGACGCTGAAGCTCCGCCTCGATCGGCTCCGCGACTGCTCGGGGATCGAGGGACGCGAGGAGCCGCTCCTCGATCAACCGTTCTGCGAGTAACGACGGCGGGCTAGACTTGTAGGTGATGAAACCTGGAGCCGAGCCACTTGTCGACGCCCACGGGCGCCTGATCTCCGACCTCCGCGTCTCGGTCACCGACCGCTGCAACTTCCGCTGCCAGTACTGCATGCCCGCCGACGGCCTGCCCTGGCTCGAGCGGGATGAGATCCTCAGCTTCGAGGAGATCACCCGGCTCGTCGGGCTGCTCGTCGGGCTCGGGATCAGGGACGTGCGCCTGACCGGCGGCGAGCCCCTGGTCCGCCGGGACTTCCCGAGCCTGGTCGGCATGCTGGCGCCGATCGAGGGCATCGACGATCTCTCCCTGACGACCAACGCCTACCTGCTCGAACGCGACGCTGCGGCGCTGGTCGCTGCCGGGATCGGCCGCGTCAACGTCTCGATCGACGCGCTCAGCCGCGACCGCTTCTTTCAGATCACCCGCCGGGACGCCCTACCGCAGGTGATGCGGGGCCTGGAGGCGATCGCCGCCTACCCGGAGGTGCGCCCGATCAAGGTCAATGCCGTGGCGATGCGCGATTTCACCGAGCAGGAGGTGCTCGGCTTCGCCGAACTCGCCCGAACGACCGGCTACCAGGTCCGCTTCATCGAGTTCATGCCGCTGGATGCCGACCGCGCCTGGACGCCGGAGCAGGTCCTCAGCGGGGCTGAGATCAGAGCCCTGATCGAGGAGCGCTACCCGCTGAGCGAGGTTCCGCGGGAGCCCTCTGCCACCGCCCGCGTTTACCGGTTCACCGATGGCAGCGGCGAGATCGGCTTCATCAACCCGGTCTCCGAACCGTTCTGCGCCGACTGCAACAGGCTCAGGCTGACCGCCGAGGGCAAGCTGCGTACCTGCCTCTTCTCCCTCCACGAGACCGACCTGCGGGAGCCGTTGCGGGCGGGGGCCTCTGAGGCCGAGCTCGAGGCCGTGATCCGCGACGCCGTCTGGCGCAAGGAGCTCAAACACCATGTCGGCGAAGCGGGCTTCCGGGCTCCCCCGCGCTCGATGAGCGCGATCGGCGGCTAGGCGGCCTAGCGGATCCTGGGGGGTGTGTTGCGGATCCGGGCCATCTGGTCCCTGAGCTGGTCGGCCTTGCGTTCCCACTTGGCCCGGTCGGTGGAGATCAGGTTGAAGAGCTCGTTGGGGTCCCGGCGCAGGTCGTAGAGCTCCTGCTCGTCGGTCTTGTCGTAGCTGATGTACTTCCAGCGTGAGGTCCGCAGACCGGAGAAGATCCGCAGCTTCTTGCCCTGCGCTCGGTGCAGGTAGACGCCCTTGTGCAGGCGCTTGCGCTCTCCCTCGATGATCGGCCGCAGGCTGCGGCCGTCAACCGGCTCGCCGGTCTTGATCCCGGCGTAGTCGGCGAACGTCGGGGTGAAGTCGATGTTGCCGACCAGCGCCGGCTCGGTCCGTCCCTCGACCCCGGGCGCCCTGATCAGCAGCGGCACCCGCGAGCAGACCTCGTAGCCGCAGGTCTTGTGGTTATAGCGGTGCTCGCCCATGCTGATTCCGTGATCGGTGGAGTACATGACGATCGTCTCGTCGAGCACGCCCTTCTCCTCGAGCGCCTCGAAGATCGCCCCGATCCCGTCGTCGATCGCCAGCAGCGCCTGCTGGTGACGGATCCGGTTCTCGCGCATCTTGCGGAGCCTCGGCCGGGGCATCTTGCGGATCCACTCCGGCTTGTCGGAGACGTCCTTCTCGCGAAAAGCCGGGGTCTCGCGGATCTTCTTCACCTTCGTGTCCTGATAGCGCTTTGGCGGCGTCCAGGGCGAGTGCGGGCCGAAGAAGCTGACGAAGGAGAAGAACGGCTTGCCCGGCTTCGTCGAGCCGATGAAGTCGACGGCCGCGTCGGCGAAGACGTCGGTCGAGTAGTCGTCGGCGCGGTCCGGCGTGACCAGCTTGCCATTCTCGTTCAGCGTGTAGTCGTGGTAGCCCTGCTTACCGCTGTAGGAGACCCAGTAGTCCCAGCCCTTGGGAACGTAGTCGTCGTCCTCGCCCCAGGGGAACTTGTTCAGGTACTTGCCCGTGAAACCGGTCTGGTAGCCCGCGTCGTCGAGCCACTCGGCGACCGTCGGCTGGTCCTTGAACAGCGCCGTCTCGGAGTTGCTCTCGATTCCGGTGTGGTCGGACGTGAGCCCGGTGAGCAGCGTCGCCCGGGACGGGCAGCAGAGCGCCGTGTTGACCATCGTGCTCTGGAACTCCACCCAGTCGTCTCGGGAGCGCACATAAGGCATCGCGTTGGTCGTCGTGTTGAACTGATCGTCGGAGAGGATCACGACGATGTTCGGACGCGTTGCGGCGCTGACCTCGGCCGATCCCCCGATCGCGATCGCGAGCAGCGCGACGCCCACGGCCAACGCCGCGGCAGCACCGATCGCTCGCCCTGCCCGAGTCGAAAACATCCGTCTGGATGCTAGCCAGTGCCCGCGTCGGGCCGGTGGGCAGGGGCACGGGGGCTGCTGGGGGGCGATAGCGCTGGACCTTCCAATAGCCGCTGTTCAGCACGCCGACCGGTGCGACTAGGCTAAACAGCCATGAGCCGGCTCGACTTCGATCCCGACGAGATGTCCGCCCGGGAGTTCCACAAGCTGATGACGGCCTCGATCGTTCCCAGACCGATCGCCTGGGTCGCGACCCTCTCGGCGGCGGGCGTCGCGAACCTCGCCCCGCATTCGTTCTTCACCGCGGCCTGCGTGGACCCACCGGTACTCCAGTTCACCTCCGTCGGTCGCAAGGATTCGCAGACCAACATCGAGGAGACCGGCGAGTTCGTCGTCAACTTCTCTCCCGAGAAGCTCTTCGAGCAGATCAACGCGACGGCTACGGACTTCCCCTCCGATGTCAGTGAGTTCGACGCCGTCGGCGTCGGCGCCGAGCCGAGCCTGCGCGTCGCTCCACCCCGAGTCGCGGAGTCCCCGATCGCCTTCGAGTGCCGCCTGCTCGAGACGATCAGCTTCGGTGACTCGACCGTGATCTTCGGGCGCGTCGTCCACGCCGTCGTCGACGCTGACGTGATCCGCGACGGCCTCCCGGACGTCGAGTCGCTGCGGCCGATGGCGCGGCTGGGAAGGATCGAATGGTCGGAGCTGGGGGTGGTCCGGAGAACCACCCGCATCCCCTACGAGCAGTGGCCGGGACACTATGGCGACAGCGACCCCGACGATGCCGCGTAACGGAATCGGAGCCCGCCCGTCTATAGGCTCGCCACGCCGACGACTGCAAACCAGAAAGGCACCGCAAGCAAGATGACCGACGTCCTCAACGAACAGCAAGTGCAGCTCTGCAACACCGCCCCGGCCGACTACTCCGACCTCAAGGCGCTGTTCATCAACTGCAGCCTGAAGAAGAGCCCCGAGATGTCCCATACCCAGGGTCTGATGGACATCTCGATCGAGATCATGCGCCGCAACGAGGTCGAGGTCGAGAACATCCGCGCGATCGATCACCCGATCGCAACCGGCGTCTATCCGGACATGAGCGAGCACGGCTGGGACGAGGACGCTTGGCCGGCGATCTTCGAGAAGGTGATGGCGGCCGACATCCTCGTTCTCGGAATGGCGATCTGGCTGGGTGAGAAGACGTCGGTCGCCACGCAGGTGATCGAGCGCCTCTACGGCAACTCCCATCTGCTCAACGACGACGGCCAGTACGCCTATTACGGCCGTGTCGGTGGCTGCCTGGTGACCGGCAACGAGGATGGCGCCAAGCATTGCGCGATGAACACCCTCTACTCGCTTCAGCACCTCGGCTACGTGATCCCGCCGCAGGCGGATTCAGGCTGGCTGGGCGAGGCGGGCCCGGGACCCTCCTACCTCGATCCAGGCTCCGGTGGACCGGAGAACGACTTCACCAACCGCAACACGACGTTCATGACCTGGAACCTGTTGCACCTGGCGCGGATCCTCAAGGACGCCGGCGGCATTCCCGTGCACGGCAACCAGCGCTCCGAATGGGACGCGGGCTGTCGCTTCGACTTCGCCAATCCCGAGCACCGCTAGCCGGGGCGGCGCCGCGGGCTAGTGCCGCGTCCAGCCGCCGCCGAAGCGGCGGCTGAGGCGCCCCGCTGAGCGCCGGGCGCCGAAGACGCCGGGGCCGTCTTCGGGTGGCCCCAGCTCTGCGACCTGGGAGGCATCGATCGAGAGGAAGACACCCCGCTCGAAGGTGCGCGCCACCTCGGGCCCGTCGACGAAGCGGGCCTCGCCTCCCTGGTCGGTGATCACAATTCCGTCGAGGATGTGCTCGCGGTAGTTGTCGACGATCTGGTGCACGCGGCCAACCTCGACCCCCTCGGCGTCATAGACGGGGGTGCCCTTGGTGACTGCCGCGTAGTGGACGGCGTGCCCGAGGTCAGGCTGCTGCTGGTTTTCGTTCATGGCCCCAGAGGATACGATCCCGCCACGATGGGCCCCGCCGGTTACTCGGGCACGCCACTGCCGAAGAAGCTCGGGATCAAGGAGGCGAGCGTCGTCGCCTTTCCGTCGGCGCCGCCCGATTTCGCCGCCACGCTGGGCGCCCTGCCGGACGCTGTCGTCGTCAAGGCGGTCGCCCGGGCCCCGCTCGACGTGATCGTGGTGTTCGTCAGGCGTGAGGCCGAGCTGCGTCGCAGGATCGAGGCGCTCGGGAGGGCGATCCATCCCGGCGGTGGCCTCTGGATCGCCTGGCCAAAGCGCGCCTCCGGAGTTCCCACCGACGTCACCGAGGACGTCGTCCGCGAGGTCGGCCTGCCGCTCGGTCTGGTCGACAACAAGGTCTGCGCGATCGACGAGACCTGGTCCGGCCTACGCCTCGTCTGGCGCCTCGAGAACCGCTGAGGCAGCCGCCGGCGTTGAGCCCGTTACGGGACGTAGCCGTTAGGTATTGCCAGGCGTGCCGAAGCGTTCATTGACAGCGGCGGAGGCGGCGAACTGCTCGATCTCGCGGCTGAGCTTGCCTCCCTGCCAGGCGAGTGGGCTCTCGCCCTGCCGCTCGCTGATCAGGCGAGCGTCTGGGAGCCGCTCAGCGACCACCAACGCCGTCTCGTATGGATGACCGGGGTCGGCGACGTCGTGGCTGGCAACGACCAGGACCGGCAGCCTGAGAGCCTCCAGCGGCCCGAGGCCCTCGTAGGGCACCGAGCGCGGCACCTCGCGGAGCGCCTCGGACAGCGCTTCGGGGTGCCGGTGGCGCTCCATGCGCGCGCGGGCGATCCGCAGCAGGGTCTCGCGCCACTCGGGGTCGAGGCCGCCGGCCTGATAGGCGTTGAGCCAGCCCTCCACCCCACCCTCGTGCAGGCCGTCGGCGAGGCTATCCCAGTACGTGAGCGTCTCCTCCGGCGGGTATTCACCCTGGCTCACAGGGCCGATCAGGACGAGGCCGGCGAAGGCCTCCGGGTTTCGCAGGGCGGCGACCAGCACGGTGTGGGCACCCATCGAGTGTCCGCAGAGCAGCGGCCGGCCGGCCTCCCGATCGGAGCAGACCGCCTCGAGGTCGTCGCTGAGCGTTCCGTACCCGTAGCTGCCGACGGCACCGGGATCACTCTCGCCGTGGGCGCGCGCGTCATAGGAGATCAGGCGGTAGCCGGCTCGCGGCAAATGTGAGGAGCCGTGGACGACGAGGTCCCTGTGAGCCGTGATTCCGTGGGCGAGGACGATCGACGGGCCCTCCCCCTGAGTCCAGCCGCGCAGCGTTGTGCCGCCGGCACCTGCGGCTTCGAACTCCGACTCCGAGGATGCCGGTCCGGCCACGGCCCGGGGAGCTAGGCGGCGGAGCGGGCTTCGGTCAACGCCGCCGCGATGCTGTCGCTGTCGGTGAAGCTGAGGCCGAGAGTCTTGACGTCTCGATGGGCGATCTTGCCCTTGGGATCGACGATGAAGATCGCCCGGCGCAAGACCGATGCGAGCTTGATCCCGTAGGCCTCCGCAACTTCGAGGCCCTTGTCCGCGACGAGCGGCATGTTGAGGCGGTGATTGGCGATGAAGCTCTCGTGTGACTCGATGCCCTGGGGAGAAATCCCGATGATCTCGGCATCGAGGCCGTCGAGCTTCTCGGAGCTGTCCCGGTACTCGCACATCTGTCGCGTGCAGGTCGGGGTCTCATCGCCTGGGTAGAAGGCGAGAACCACCCACCTGCCACGCTGATCGGAGAGCTTGAAGTCGCCCTCGCCGGTCCAAGGCTTCTCGAAGTCGGGGGCGTCGTCGCCCACTTTCAGCTTTGCCATCTCATCCCTCCACCATCGTGCTGTTGACGACCACCGGCTGGCTCGGGGGTCCATCGGAGCCGGGCCCGGCGCCGAGCGCCTCGATCGCAAGCACGGTGTCCAAGCCCTCGGTCACCTCGCCGACGAGCGCGAAGTCGGGAGGCAACCCGGCGTCGGCCTCGGAAGTGACGATGAAGAACTGACTACCCGAGGTGCCCGGAGGCTCGGCGCCGGTCTTTGCCATCGCCACGAGGCCGCGGGTATAGGAGAGATCGTTCGGCGGCCGCTCCGTTACCGAGTAACCGGGGCCGCCGGACCCATCGCCGCTCGGATCGCCGCCCTGGACGACGAAGCCCGGTGCGACCCGGTGGAACTGGGTGTTGTCGAACACACCCTCCTCGGCGAGGTATTGGAAGGAGGCGGCCGTCTTTGGCGCGCGGTCGGCATCCAGCGTCACGGTGAAGCTGCCGCAACTGGTGTCGAAGACGACCTTCGACGATGTCGGGGCCTTTGCATCGGGCCCGGGCAGATCTACCGTTTTGGCCTCCGGCGCGTCGACGGATTCGCAATCGGCAGCCTCACCGGAGGCGGAGGTGCTGTCGGCGTCGTCCCCGCCGCCGAGCAGGAGCACAGCCACGACGACGGCGATCACGACGACCATCGCGGCGGCGAAGATCATCGCTCCGCGGCGCGGAGGGTTTGTTTGCGGGTCTTTCGGTGGCTCGGTCATCCGCGGTCACGGGTCGCAGTGGACGTCCCCGCTCAGCGCGAGAGCCTAACGGGTTGTAAACATGGGCCCGTGCCGAATCGAGAGCCCCCGCCGCCGCTCACCGAGCCGGAGCCGCGTAGCGGCCCACCGACGAGAATCCGGCTGATCGGGCGCTCCCTCAACGCCGTCGTCGCTCACGCGCCCTGGCTCTGGCCACTCCTGCGGCGACCGATGGCCTCCTACTTCGACGATCGGGCGCCGGGCTGGGACGAGCGGACCGGGGCCCCGGGGCCCTCCCACCTGGCGCCCCTGGCGGTAGCCGTGACGAAGATCGATCGACGCCCCGAGCGGGCCCTCGATCTCGGCACAGGAACCGGCGTCGCGGCGCTGTTTTTGGCCCGGGAGTTTCCCCATGCGTCGATCCGTGGCGCCGACATCTCCGAGCGGATGATCCGCCAGGCGAAGGCCAAGATCGGTCTCGATCCCGAGGGCCGGATCGCATTCCGCGTAGCCGACGCCGCAAGGCTGCCTTGGCCGGAGGGTCACTTCGATCTCGTCACCCAGCTGAACATGCCGCCCTTTTTCGCGGAGACCGCCCGCATGCTGCGCCACGGCGGCCACGTGATCGTCGCCGCCTCATCCGGCGAGCGCACACCCTTCTTCACGCCCGACTCCGTCCTCGAGCGTGGCTTCCGCCGCCACGACTTCGTCAAGGTCAGCGCCGGCCGGATCGGCAGCGGCTCCTACTTCGTCGCCCGCAAGGGCGAATAGATTTCGCGCAGTGGACGCCGCGCAGCCCCAGCCCGCAGTCGAGCAGCGCTTCGTCTTGCTGATGAACCCCTCCGCGGGAGCCGGCCGCGCGAAGGACCTGCTGCCGCGGGTCGAGGCCGCGCTGCGGGCCGCCGGCGCCACCTACGAGCTGATCGTCACCCGTGATCTCGAGCACGGCATGGCCGAGGCCGAGCGTGCCGCGACTGAGGGCTCGATCCCGGTGGTGATGAGCGGCGACGGGTTGATCGGCAAGATCGGGGGCGGGCTCAGTGGCGGCGACGTACCACTCGGCGTGATCCCCGGCGGCCGCGGCAATGACCTCGCTCGTGTACTCGGGATCCCCTCCGAGCCGGAGGAAGCGGTGGCGCTGCTGCTGGCGGGTGAGACTCGGCGGATCGACGTCGGCGAGGCCAACGGCGTTCGTTTCCTCTGCATCGCCAGCTGCGGATTCGACTCCGACGCCAATCGGATCGCCAACGAGACGAAGTGGATCCGCGGTCCGCTGGTCTACGCCTACGCGGCCCTTCGTGCCCTCGCCCAGTGGAAGCCGGCCCGCTTCACACTGACCGAGGACGGTGAGGTGCGCAGCTTCAGGGGCTATTCGGTGGCCGTCGCCAACTCCCGGGCCTACGGCGGAGGCATGTTCATCGCCCCGGAGGCCGAGCTCGACGATGGGCTGCTCGATGTGATCACCACAGCCGACGTCTCCAAGCTCAGCTTCCTCCGCGGCCTACCCGACATCTTCAAGGGCACCCACGTGGATCGGCCGGAGGTCTCCAGCTCGCGGGCGGCTGTGGTCGAGATCGAGGCTGACCGCCCCTTCGCCGTCTACGCCGACGGCGAGCTGATCACGGATCTGCCCTGCACGATCAAGCTGCGGGCCTCGTCGCTGAGCGTGATCGCGCCCGCCTCCGGGCCCTGACACCACCCCGGCGGCGCCGACGGTCATCATCTGCGGCCGTGAGCCCACCGGCAACCAAGCGATCGCCCACCTTCGGCGTCAAGCGCGCCTTGGCCCGCACCGTGGGCCGGCTCAGCCGGCTCAGCGGCCGCGGCGGCGGCACCACCCTGCCCGGGCGGATGCTGCTGAGGAGCGCTCCCGATGCGATCGCGCGGCTCGGGGCCGGGCTGACGGACGGTTCGACCCTGATCAGTGCCACCAACGGCAAGACGACAACGGCGGGGATGATCGCCGCGGCGATGGCTGCCGCCGGCCGTAGTCCGGTTCACAACCGGGCCGGATCGAACATGGCCTGGGGCGTCGCCACCGCGTTACTCGAGCAGCGCGGCAGGGAGGGACTGTTCGAGGTCGACGAGGCATGGCTGCCAAGGGTCAGCGCGCAACTGGAGCCGGACCTGCTCGTCCTCGCCAACCTCTTCCGCGACCAACTCGACCGCTACGGGGAGCTCGAGCGGCTGGCGGACGAATGGGTCGAGGTGGTTGAAGCACTGGAAGCTCGCGGCGCCAGCGCCGTGCTCAACGCCGACGACCCGCTCGTTGCCGACCTCGGCCGCGACGGTGAGCTACGGCGCCGGGCGGGGACGACGTACTTCGGAATCGAGGATCCAACCCAGGCGCTGGCCGAGCTGCAGCACGCTCATGACGCCAAGCATTGCCGTCGCTGTGGCCATCCCTACCGGTACGAGCGCGCCTTCGTCGGCCACCTCGGGCACTACGACTGCCCCAACTGCGGGGCCGGCCGCCCCACCCCCGACGTCGCCGCTCGATCGATCCAGCTGCTCGGCATGCGGGGCTCGCGATTTGAGGTCACAACCCCTAACGGCCGCGCCTCGATCGAGCTCCCCCTACCCGGGCTCTACAACGTCTACAACGCGCTCACCGCGATCGCCGCCGCGCAGCGCCTCGGGATCGGCCTTGAGCTGATCGCCGATGCCCTGGCCGGAGTCGAAGCCGTCTTCGGGCGGGTCGAGACGATCGAGGTCGACCACAAGGCGCTCTCGATCCTCCTGATCAAGAACCCGGTCGGCGCAAACGAGGTCTTGCGGACCCTCCGCCAGGAGGCCGACAGCCGCGGCCGGCCGCTCGATGTCTGGCTCGCCCTCAACGACCGCACCGCCGACGGCCATGATGTCTCCTGGATCTGGGACGCCGACTTTGAGCTGCTCGCGCCGGCCGTACGGAAGATCACCTGCAGCGGAACGCGGGCGCCCGAGCTCGCCCTGCGGCTCAAGTACGCGGGCTGGCCGCTCGAGGGGATCGAGGTAACAGGGGGGATCGGTCCCTCCCTCGACTCCGCGCTGAGCGGCGCTGAGCCCGATCTCTTCGCCCTGCCGACCTACACCGCGCTGATCGAACTGCGCACGCTGCTCACGCAGAGCGGGCACGCCGAGGAGTACTGGAAATGAGAGCCATCCGACAGGCGCCACCGGCGATCGACTCCGCCGCCGTCTGGCACGACGCCGAAAACGGCTCCTACGGTGCCGACTTGGTCATCTGGGAGCAGGTCGCTGAGCGCTGCGAGGGGCCCGTCCTCGACCTCGGCGCCGGCACCGGCCGCGTCGCCCTCCATCTCGCAGCCCGCGGGCACCGAGTCCTTGCCGTCGAGCGTGATCTCGAGTTGGTTGAAGTCCTGCGCGAGCGCGCGGCCGCACGGGACCTGCCGGTCGCCGTCGCGCATGCCGACGTCCGCGAGTTCGAACTCGACGAGCGCTTTGGCCTGATTCTCGCCCCGATGCAACTGGTTCACCTGCTCGACGGCCCCGCCGGCCGCGTGCGGATGCTCTGCGCCGCGGCCGCCTCCTTGCGCCCAGGCGGGGAGTTCTACGCCGCCGTGCTCGATGACCCCTTGCCACCGCTTGGACCCCCCACAGCAGACACCCCGGCGCCGTTGCCGGACGTCCGCGAGATCGATGGCTGGGTCCACTCCAGCCTCCCGACTGAGATCCGCATCGCCCCGGATTCGATCACGATCGAGAGGCTGCGTCAGCTCGTCTCTCCGACCGGCCGGCTCACCGATGAGATCCACATGGTGACGCTCGACCGGCTTACCCCGGCGACACTCGAATCCGAGGCGGAGCTCTGTGGGATGCGGCCGCTGCCGCGACTGCCGATCGTCGAGACCGACGATCACGTCGGCTCGGTCATCGTGCGAATGCGAGGCCCCCGATGAGCGAGCTCGAGCTCCGTCTGATCGCGCTGTATCCGGAACAGATGAACATCTACGCCGACCGCGGCAACGTCCTCTTTCTGCAGCGTCGCTGCGAGTGGCGCGGGATCGGCTTCAGCTACACGGCCTGTGGTTCCGGCGAGGCCTTCGAGCCCGATGAGCACGATCTGATCTACATCGGCGGCGGCCAGGATCGCGACCAGAAAGCGGTGGCCGCCGACCTGGTCGAGAGCAAGCGAGAGGCGATCACCGCGGCCCTGGCGAGTGACGCCGTCCTGCTGGCGGTCTGCGGTGGCTACCAGCTGCTCGGCCACAGCTACGAGCTCGGCGACGAGCGGATCGAGGGGCTCGGGCTGGCCGACCTGAGAACGGTGCGCGAGCCCGGAGAGCGCCTGATCGGCAATGTCGCGATCGAGGTCGACCTCGGCCGGGGGCCGCGGGTCCTTGCCGGCTTCGAGAACCATGGCGGCAGGACCTACCTCGGCGAGGATGCCGAGCCGCTCGGCCGGGTGCTCAAAGGGCATGGCAACAACGGGGCTGATGGCCACGAGGGGGTGCGCATCGGCAACGCGATCGGCACCTACCTTCATGGGCCGCTGCTACCGAAGAACACCTGGCTCGCCGACCACCTGATCAAGGCCGCGATCGCGAGGCGTACCGGCCGGGCTCCCGAGCTGGAGCCGCTCGACGACCGACTCGAGGAGGCCGCCCATCGTTCGGCCCGATCGGCGGCGGGCGTCTGATCGGCGAGCCGTCGCAGACGGTAGGCCGGGGCCTCAGCCGCTGGAGCCGAAGCCTCCCTCCCCCCTCTCGGTCCCTTCCAGTTCCGCCACCTCGACCGGCTCGGCCTCGGCGAACGGCGTGATCAGTAGCTGGGCTATGCGGTGGCCGGTCTCGACGATGAAGGGCGACTCGCGATCGGTGTTGAGCAGCAGGATCCGGACTTCGCCGCGGTAGCCCGCGTCGATCAAGCCGGGTGCGTTGACCAGGGCGATCCCGTGTCGCGCGGCGTTGCCGCTTCGCGGTAGGACCAGCCCGGCGTGACCCGGCGGGACCGAGATCGCGATCCCGGTCCCGACCGTCGCCCTCTGCCCCGGACCAATCCGCATTGCCTCGGCCGCATAGAGGTCAAGGCCCGCGTCGCCGATGTGCGCGCGGGTCGGCAGCCGGCCCCCGGGCTCCAGGATCCTGACCTCGAGCTGCACCGCCTAGTCCCGGTCCGCCCGCGGGCCCGAGTCGCTGTCCAGGGCCCCGTTCAGTTCGTAGGGTTCGAAGCGGTGGACGAGCGCCGCCGGAACCCGAGCGCTGACCCGCACGCCGTCGGGCCCGTCCTCGCGCTCCAGGGGCCCGGCGATCGAGTGCAGCTCGCTCAGCGAGGCGCCGTCGTCGTAAGGGATCAGCAACTCCATCGGCCGCAGCGTCGCCTCGAAGGAACGCTCGATCGCGTCGAGCAGCTCGGGGATCCCGTCTCCACTTTGGGCCGAGATTCCAACAAGCTCGCGATCGCCGACCAGCAGTCGGGAGCGCTCGGTCTCGTCGAGCAGGTCGAGCTTGTTGTAGACCAGCAGTCGCGGTGCCTCGTCGGCTCCGATCTCCTCGAGGACGCTGTTGGCGGCGGCGATCGCGGCGGCACGGTCCTCCGGCGGGTCGGAGGCGTCGACGACGTGAACGACGAGATCGGCGAGCACCGTCTCCTCGAGGGTCGCCTTGAACGCGTCGACGAGTTGGTGGGGAAGCTTGCGGATGAAGCCGACGGTGTCCGTCATCAGGTAGCGGCGGCCGTTGTGCTCATACGCACGGGTCGTCGGATCCAGCGTCTGGAAGAGACGGTCGCCGACGCCGACCTGGGCACCGGTGATCGCGTTCAGCAAGGTCGACTTGCCGGAGTTCGTATAGCCGGCGAGCGCCACCGTCGGCAGCGCCGAGCGAGTACGGGCTGCCCGCATCGTCTCGCGGTTGCGACCGACCTCCTCGAGCCGGCGCCTCAGGGCGCTGATCCGATCGCGGGCGAGCCGACGGTCGGTCTCGATCTGCGACTCGCCCGGGCCCCTCGTACCGATGCCCCCATCCATGCGGCCTGCGCCGAGCCGCTCGAGGTGCGTCCACAGCCCCCGCATGCGTGCCAGGTTGTATTCGAGCTGAGCGAGCTCGACCTGGAGCTTGCCCTCGGCGCTGTGCGCATGATCGGCGAAGATGTCGAGGATCACAGCGGTGCGGTCGATCACCGGCACCCCCAACTCCGCCTCGAGGTTGCGCTCTTGGCGCGGTGCCAGCTCGTCATCGCAGGCGACGACGTTGGCGTCGCAGCGCTTGATCTCGGCTTTGAGCTCGGTCAGCTTGCCGCGGCCGAGGTAGCGGTCCGGGTCGGGGTCGGGGCGTCGCTGAACCATCTCCCCCGCTGTCGCCACGCCGGCGGTTCGCAGCAGCTCCCTCAGCTCGGCGAGCGGGTCCTGCTCGGGATCGGCTTCGTTCACCCCGATCGCGAGCGCGCGCTGGCGGGCACGGGGATTGCGAACGCCCACCGCAACGGTGCCATTCGGCGCCCGCTGCAAGTCTCGGTCGGACTCAGATCCCATCGACCACCAGTCTAGGAGAGGGGCCAGCCAACGCCCGTTAGGCCGCGGGGAGCGTGGCGTCGGAGATAATCTCAGCCGTCGCGACGATCCTCCGGCCGAAAGGAAGCATGAGCAGCTTTGCCGAGCAGACCACGATCGATGCGTCCCGCGAGCGCGTCTGGGGCGTGCTCGCCGAAATCGGCTCGATCCAGCGCTGGAATCCAGGTGTGAAGCGCTCCTACTCCACGTCAGAGGGGCCCGGCGGCGAGGGAGCCACCCGCCACTGCGACCTGCAGCGTCCGAACGGCAAGAGCGCCGGGACCCTGGAGGAGCGCGCCTTCGACTGGCGCGAGGGCGAGGGCTTCAAGATCGAGATAACCGCGAGCAGCCTGCCCTTCGATCGGGCAGTGATCTCGTTCTCCCTCACCGACACCAGCCAAGGCACCGGGGTCACCGTGAGCCCCGACTACGCGCTGCGCTTCGGACCGCTCGGCGCGCTGCTCGACCGGGCCGTGGTCCGCCGCCAGTACCGGAAGGGGATCCGCGGCATGCTCGACGGGCTCAAACGCTACGTCGAGACCGGCGAGGAATCTTGATCCAGCTAGGGGCAGCGGGGCGGGTTCCCCGGCGTCCGCCTCAGCTCGATGTCGCTGACGTAAGGCAAGGCGCCGGCCGCACAGGCAATGGCGATCGCCTGCTCGGCGATCTCGCCGCGCGGCTTGCGCGTGTAGTCGGTCGCGGTGACAAGTAGCCCCGCCTCCCCCACCGCCCGCAGCTCCCGCTGGGTCGCCGCGATTCGTCGCTTGCGGTTGACCCGGTAGCGATCGCTGTCGAAGTCGTAGGTGCCGGTCACGTCCTCACGGTTCCAGCCGTCGAGGTATGGAAGGAACGGGTCCAGGACGTCGTAGCCGTTCTGCCCGAACAGCAAGCTGCCGTCGGCCCGTACGAGGCCTGAAAGGCCCCTGACGAGCTTGTGCATCCCCTTGGTCTCGCGCCGGTGGCCCTCGATCATGTCGACGTTGTCGAGGAACAGCCCGTCGAAGCCCTTGGCGAGCAGCTTCGGTGCGATCCGATCGAGCATCTTGCGCCGGTAGGAGCGCCGGCTGACGTCGGCGAAGAACTCGTCCTTCCAGTCCTTCCAGGCCTCGAGGCGGTAGGGCTTCAGGAGCCTGTACCAGGGCCGGTAGGCCTCGATCGTGCCGACCGATAGGTAGCCCAGCACGACCTTGCCCGAGGACCGCAGATCGGTGACCTGGCGGCGCCTCGCCTCCTGGCCATCGACGACGAGCAGGTCGTAGCCGGCGTAGCGCTCGACGAGCTCGCCCTTCAGAGTCTTGTTGCCGATCGCAAATCCCCAGGTCTCCACGGCGGCCAGACGGCCGTCGCTCGGTGCCGCCGCCGCACCGGAGGCGGCCGCCAGCAGCCCGGCCCAGACTGCGAGGGTGATCATGGCTCTGCGCATCGGTCCCATTATCGACCCTTCGACCGCCGAGACTGAGACGGTGCGCGATCTCAGCCGCCGCGGCTGAGAGGCGGTGATCTAGCCTGCCTGCCATGAAGATCTTCATCACAGGCGCGACCGGGTTCATCGGCGGGCACATCGCCCGAAAGCTGCGCGAGCGAGGCGACGAGGTCCTCGCCCTGGTCCGCTCACCGGAGAAGGCAGCAACGCTCGGCAACCTCGGCTGCGAGCTGATCACCGGAACGCTTGCCGACGAGGCGGCGATCAAGCGTGGCGTCGAGGGTTGCGACGCGGTTATCCACGGGGCTGCGATTTACGAGATCGGGGTTCCCCAGTCACGCCACGAGGCCATGTATGACGCCAACGTGCTCGGCACAGAACGCGTGCTGCGGGCCGTACTCGAGGCGGGGACGCCGCGCGTCGTCTACGTGTCGTCGGTCGTGGTCTTCGGCAACACCCACGGCAAGGTCGTCGATGAGACGTACGAGCACCCCGGCACCGGCTTCGGCTCCTACTACGAGGAGACCAAGTACGAGGCGCACCAGATCGCCACGCGGCTGATCGAGGACGAGCACCTGCCCTGCGTGCTGATGCAGCCGGGCGGCGTCTACGGACCGGATGATCACTCTGAGCTCGGCAACCTCGTCGGCCGCTACGTCTCCGGCAAGCTGCCCCTGATCCCCTTCCCGGATTTCGGGATGACCCTGGTCCACGTTGAGGACGTCGCCGATGGCGTGATCCTCGGGCTCGAGTCAGGCGAGATCGGCGAGGCCTACATCCTCGGTGGGGCGATCACGACCAATCGCGAGACGCTGCAAATGGCCGCGCGGGTCGCCGGCAAGCACCGTAGCGTCCGTGCGATGCCGGCGGGCGTCCTCAAGGCGATCGCCCCGATCGCCCCGATGATCGCCCCGATGATCGGCTTCCCGCCGAACATGCATGAGGTGATCCGGGCCGCCAACGGGGTTACCTTCTGGGCGAAGCACGACAAGGCGATCGAGCAGCTGGGCTACTCGCCCCGGGGTCTCGAGTCGACCCTCCGCGACACGATGCTCGCCGAGGGACACATCGAGGCTTGAGCGGTCGGGCGCATTCTGAAGTGTGAGCGGGCGAGCGGGCCTCGCGATCCCAGCCCGTACTCAGCCCCCGAGGTGCTCGCGCATCCGCTCGACCGCCTCGCTGATGCGCTCGTCCGGCGTCGTCAGCGAGATCCGGAAGAAGCCCTCGCCGCTGGGCCCGTACATCGACCCCGGTGAGACGATCACAGCCGCCTCCTCGAGCACGAGTTCGGCGAATGTGGTCGAGGTATGGCCCTCGGGAACCGGCGCCCAGACGTAGATCGTCCCCTTCGAGGCCTCGACCTCGACGCCGATCTCGCGAAGCGCTCCGACGACCAGGTCCCGGCGTCTGGAGTAGATCGCGTTCATCTCCTCGCGAGCCCGGCCCGGGCCGCCGAGAGCCGCTGCGCCGGCGATCTGAACCGCCTCGAACAGACCGCTGTCAACGTTGGTCTTGAGGCGCCAATAGGTCTGGATCGCATCAGCGTTGCCGAGGATTGCCGCACAGCGCCAGCCGGTCATGTTGAAGCCCTTCGAGAGGCTGAAAACCTCGACGCCGACATCCTTGGCGCCGGGCGTCGCCAGGAAGCTCGGGGCCACGTAGCCGTCGTAGGTCGTCTCCGAGTAGGCGTTGTCGTGGACAACGAGGAACTGATGCTTGGAAGCCAGCTCGACGACCCGCTCGAAGAAACCCTCGGGCACAACGGCCCCGGTCGGATTGTTCGGGTAGTTGAGGAACATCAGCCGCGCCTTGCTCAGCGCCATCGGATCGATCGCCTCGAGGTCCGGCGTGAAGCCGAGATCAGGGACCAGCGGCAGCAGTTCAACGTCGGCTCCGGCGAGGACCGGGCCGGCGGTGTAGACCGGGTACCCAGGGTCGGAGGAGAGCGCGACGTCCTCGGGGTCGAGGAAGGCGAAGCAGAGGTTGTAGATGCACTCCTTGGCACCGATCGCGGGGATCACCTCCCTCTCGGGATCGATCTCGACCCCGAAACGACGCTCGTAGAAGCCGGCGAGCGCGGTCCGGAACTCCTCGCGGCCGCGGTTTGAGGGGTAACTCTGGTTGCCGGGGTCGGCGACCGCGGCCTGCATCGCCTCGACGATGTAGGGGAAGGTGGGGTGATCGGGGTCACCGATGCCGAGGCTGATCACGTCGATGCCCGCCTTCTTCTTCTCCGCAACCCGCCTCTCGAGCTCGGCGAACATGTAGGGCGGGATCGCCTCCAGGCGCTTGGACGGGTCGGTGCGTGACATCGCTTCCTTTTCTGCTCGTTAGATCGGCGGCCGATCGGCCGGGTCGGCGGCAGTCAGGCTACAGCGGCCCGGTGGTTGGACCGGTAGCCTCAGCGGCGATGTCTGATCATTGGACGCCCGAGAAGATGCCGAAGCTGGACGGACGCCATGCGTTCGTAACCGGCGCCAACAGCGGCATCGGGCTCCGCGCCACCGAGGCACTCGCCGAGGCCGGTGCCACCGTGTACATGGGCTGCCGCGACCCCTCCCGAGCGGCGCACGCAGTCGCCGAGGTCCGGGACCGCAACCCCGACGCCAAGGTCGAGGTCGTGCAGCTCGATCTTGCCGATCTCAGCTCGATCGAGCGCGCCGCGGCCGAGATCACCGCTCGCCCGGAGCCCCTCGACCTGCTGGTCAACAACGCCGGTGTGATGGCGACGCCGTACATGCAGACCGAAGATGGCTTCGAGCTTCAGCTCGGGACCAACCACCTCGGCCACTTCGCGCTCACCGGCCGGCTACTGGACAAGCTCCTCGCCGCGGATGCGGCGCGGGTCGTCAGCGTCGCCAGCCTGGCCCACCGGCAGGGGAAGATGGACTTCGACGATCTCAATTGGGAGCACAGCTATTCACGCTGGGGTGCCTACGGTCGCTCGAAGCTCGCCAACCTGCTGTTCACCTTCGAGCTCGACCGGCGCCTTCGCGAGCGCGACGTGGCGGCCTTGGCGGTGGCCTGCCACCCGGGCTACTCGGCCACCAATCTGCAATCGGCAGGGCCCGGCGAAGGAACGCTCGGCCTGATACTCAAGCCGGCCCTCAAGGTGGCCAACGTCTTTCTCGCCCAGAGCGACGAGACGGGAGCGTTGCCGACGCTCTACGCCGCCACAGCCCCCGACGTCGTCGGTGGCGACTACATCGGGCCCGACGGCATCGGCCAATCCCGCGGCCACCCGACCAAGGTCGACTGCAACTCCCGCGCCCGCAACACCGACGACGCCCGCCGCCTCTGGGAAGTTTCCGTAGAGCTCACCGGCGTCGACTACGCCGCCCTGGCTTAGCCGGCCGGGAGGCCCCGCCCCGCCGCCCCGACTTTCGTTCCGCGCCCGTTCCAGCGCGGTGCAGCTCGGACCGTTGTCTGCGGCGCCGAACCCCGCAACAAGGTGACAACTGCGCGAGCCGCTGATGAGCTTGCGACTCCCTCCGCCCCACCGAGCCATCAGGTGACATCCCCACCCTCCCCAGCGCCGGTTGCCACCGTACTCGGCGCGACCCCGCCCGAGCGATACGCCCGCCTGCTCGAAAGCCTGCGGGGCTGCGCCGGCCGCGAGTGTCGCTGAGGGCTGAGCCCTTGCGGGTTCGTCAGATGCCTTCGAGCTCGGCGATGAACTCCGGTGAGAACTCGCCCGCGAAGACCGGATTGGCGACCCCGGACTGGTGGATCTCTAGGTCGCCGCTGATCTCCACCTCGAGCTCACCGCCGTCGAGGTGGACGGTGATCGGGCTAGCGATGCCACGCAGGTGGGCGGCGACGGCGGCGCCGGCCGCACCAGTTCCCGAGGAGAGCGTCTCCCCCACGCCGCGCTCGAAGATTCGCGCCCGGACGACGCGCCCAGCCTCGTCCTCCACCCGCCAGAAGCTGACGTTGCTGCGGTTGGGAAACAGCGGCGAGCTCTCGATCGGGGGACCGATCGCCCTGAGGTCGAGCTGCTCGAGCCCTTCGGTGACCTCAATCGCGCATTGGGGGTTGCCGATCGAGACATGCTGGAACTCGCGGCCGGCGCCGGCCACCTCGATGGTTCCGCGCCCATCTGCCGGCCCGTCCGGGAAGTCCCTCGAGGCCGTCGCCGCACGGCCCATCGCGACCTGGGCTGAGCCGGGGCCGGTCAATGTCGGGGTGATCTCCCCCGCTGCGGTGAGGATCGTGAAGCTGTCCTCGTCGGTCCAACCGCGTCGGCGCAGGTAGAGCACGGCCTCGCGAGCACCGTTGCCCGACAGCTCGGCCTCTGAGCCGTCCGGGTTGAAGATCTGTAGATCGGCGACGTGGGCGGGGTTGTCAGTGCGCGAGAGCAGCAGGATGCCGTCTGAGTGGCAGCCGAAATGGGCGGCGCAGATCGCTCTCACGCGACCCGGGGTTAGCTCGAAGTCGAGCTCGTCGCGCTCGATCACGATGTAGTCGTTGCCGAGCGCCTGCCACTTCTCGAATCTCATCGCGGCCCAGTATTCCCGAGCAGCGACTCGATCCGCCTTGCCGCCTCAGCCGACGAGGCCGTCCCGCGGTCGACGAGCTGGATTCCGGGTGTCTTCCGCAACCAGGTCATCTGCCGGCGAGCGTAGCGGCGGTGGGCGACCTTCACGGCCTCGAGATCACCCTCCGCGAAGGCCTCGAAGCCGAGCGCGGCCCGGGCCGTCCGCGAGGCGCCGAGCGCAGCCGCGGCCCGCGCCTCCTCTCCGGCACCCGACGCGGCCATCTCATCGACCCGCTCCTCTATCCGGGCCAGCAGGAGCTCCCGTCCGCAGATCAGTCCGACCATCAGCGTCGGCCACCGTAGCTCAGCGGTCCAGAGCTCGTCGGAGCGCTCCGGCGGGTCGATGCCGCTGCGCTGCAGCTCCAAAGCGCGAGCGATGCGCTTGCTGTCGTTGGGATGGATCTTGGCCGCAACATCCCCCTCGAGTTCGGCGTGGACGGCGGTGCCGCCGCGCTCCGAGATCTCGCCCTCGACCGCCGCTCGGACCGCGGGGGTGACCGGCGGGCGCAGCTCGATCCTGCTCAGCACGGCCCGCATGTACAGCCCGGTGCCGCCGACCAGGATCGGCAGGCGACCATGCCCCAGTAACTGATCGATCTCGCCCTGAGCGAGCGCCGCAAAGCGCCCGGCACTGAACTCCTCCGCTGGATCGGCGATCCCGACGAGCCGGTGCTCGAGGGCCTCGCGTTGCGCCGCTGCCGGTGCGCCGCTGATCGTCTCCAGCCCCCGGTAGACCTGGATCGCGTCACAGGAAATCGCGACCGGGTCCTCGCCGCGCTCGCGCAGGCGCTCCGCGAGGGCGACCGCGACGGCGGTCTTGCCAACCGCCGTGGGCCCAAAGATCGCGACCAGCTGGGCGGTGGGCGCCATCCCTAGATGACCCGGCTGAGCAGCTTCTCCTTGCCGCTGAGGCTGGTCGAGGTCGCTGCCTCGACCTCTACCTCGACGAGCTCGCCGGGCTTGGCGGTGCCATCGAAGTTGACCGACTTGTTGTGACGCGTGCGGCCCCGCAGGCGGGTCGGGTCGGTCCGACTCGGTCCCTCGACGAGCACCTCGAGGGTGCGGCCGACAAATCGCTGGGCGCGCTGCTTGGCTCGCCGCTGGACCACCTCGACCAGGCGCTGCATGCGCTCGACCTTGACCGGGTGGGGAATCATCCCGTCCATCTCGGCCGCCAGGGTGCCGCGGCGCGGGCTGAAGATGAAGGTGAAGGCGCTGTCGTAGCCGACCTGCTCAGCGACCGCCAGTGTCTGGGCGAAGTCTTCCTCGGTCTCACCCGGGAAGCCGACGATGATGTCCGTCGTGATCGCGGCGTCGGGAACGTGCTCGCGGATCAGCGCGACTCGATCGAGGTAGCGCTCGCGGTTGTAGGTGCGCCGCATCGCCTTGAGAATCCGGCTCGAGCCCGATTGCAGGGGCAGGTGGATGTGCTCGCAGACGGCCTCGCACTCAGCATGCGCAGCGATCACGTCCTCGCGCATGTCCTTCGGATGCGGGCTCGTGTAGCGGATCCTCTCGACGCCGTCGATCGCATCGATCGCCCGCAGCAGCTCGGCGAAGCCGATGCGCGCATCGCCGCGAAGATCACGCCCATAGCTGTTGACGTTCTGTCCCAGCAGGGTGATCTCGCGAACGCCCTCGGTCGCCAGCGTTTGGACCTCGCTGATCAGCTCCGGCGCGGGGCGGCTCTGCTCCCGGCCACGGGTCGAGGGGACGATGCAGTAGGAGCAGACGCAGTTGCAGCCCTGGGAGATCTGCAGCCAGGCCTGGAAAGGTCGCTCTCGCTGGGGGGGAAGATGGCCGGCGAAGTCCTCGAACTCGAAGAAGCCCTGGGCGGTGATCGAGTCGGACGTGAGGAACTCGGCCAGCTTGTGGATCTGGCCGGGGCCGAAGGCGACGTCGACGAACGGAAAGCGCTCGAAGACCTCGTTCTTGACGGACTGCGCCCAGCAGCCACCGACCCCGATGATCCGCTCCGGATCCTCCGACTTGAGGCGCTTGGCCTCCCCGAGATGAGCGAGGAAGCGACTGTCGGCGCTCTCGCGGATCGAGCAGGTGTTGAAGAGGATCACATCGGCCTCGTCGCGCCCGGAGGTCTCCGTGTAGCCGAGGTTGGCGAGCATCCCCTTCATCCGCTCGGAGTCGTGCTCGTTCATCTGGCACCCGAAGGTGGTGACGTGGAAGCTCTTGCTCACGCCGTGAGGGTAGCGGCGCGCAGCGGGCCGCAGCCGCTGGAAGTCGCTACTTGCCGGTGACGTCGGAGAGGTAGGCAACCAGCGCGTCGAGCTCGGCCGGAGTGAACAGGTCGCCATAGCCGGATGGCATGACGCCGTCGGGGAAGCCCTGCTCCACGGTTGCGCCTGGATCGACGATCGAGGTGCGGATCATCTCCGCCGACATCCCGGGCAGGACCTCGTCGAGAACCGGGCCGATCTGGCCGGTCGTGCCGGCGTCGGCGAGCGTGTGACAGTCACCGCAGCCGTTGTCGGCGAACAGCGCCTTGCCTTCGGCCCCGCCCGACGCCTGGGGGCTCGGCGCCTCGCCGGTGGCCGTGGGCGCGGCGCCCTCGCCCTCGGTCAGCGGCGCCTCGGCCTCCTGCTTGGCGGCATCCTCGGCCTGCGCCTCCTTGGCGGCCTCCTGATTCTTCTCGCGGCGCTCGGACTGCTCGAAGCGGGCGCTCTGGATCGCGCCAATACCTGTGCAGACCACCAGCACCACGGCTGTAGCGCCGATCCCCTTGAGCTGAGAGGAGGATGGGAAGCCCTCCTTCCTCATTCCCAGGAAGGCGACGGCCAGCGCGAAGACGATCAGCAACCCGCCGGCGATGTAGAGGAAGGCGGCATCGAAGAATCCGGCCCCCGAGGAGGCGAGCTGAGGAATCGAGTTCATTGGGGCGCGAGCTTATCGCTCGGCAACCCCGGAACGTCAGTCGGCGAAGGCCGTCGTGCGCGTCTCGCGGATCACCGTGATCCGGATCCGGCCCGGGAAGTCGAGCTCCTTGGCGACGACCTTTGCCGTGCGCTCCGCGATCACCGCCGCCTCCTCGTCGTCGACGACTCCCGGATCGACCATCACGCGGACATCGCGTCCCGCCCGCATAGCGAAGACCCGCTCGACCCCCGGATGCCTGGCGGCGATCTCCTCGAGATCCTTGAGCCGGCTGACGTATTGCTCCAGCGCCTCGCCCCTGGCGCCGGGGCGAGCGCCAGAGAGCGCATCGACGACCTGCACGATCACGGCCTCTACTGTGCGCGGGTCGACCTCGTTGTGATGGGCGGCGATCGCGTGCGCCACCGCCTCGCTCTCTCCATGCCGCCGTGCCATCGTCGCTCCGACGGCGGCGTGTGAGCCATCGACCTCGTGGCTGACCGCCTTGCCGATGTCGTGTAGCAACGCCGCCCGTTTCGCTGTCTCCACCGAGGCGCCGAGTTCGGCCGCGATCAGGCCGGCGAACTTCGCGCATTCGACAAGATGGTCGAGCACGTTCTGGCCATAGCTGGTTCGGAAGCGCAGCCGGCCGAGGACCTTGAGCAGCTCCCGATCGATGCCGTGGACACCGGCCTCGAGCTCGGCCTTCTCCCCCTCCTCGGCGATCCGACCCTCGACCTCGGTCTTCGCCTTGCCGTAGACCTCCTCGATCGTCGCCGGCTGGATCCTGCCGTCGGCGACGAGCTTCTCGATCGTTTGCCGGGCGACCTCCCGACGCACTCCGTCGAAGCTCGAGACGACGACCGCGTTGGGGGTCTCGTCGATGATCACGTCAACCCCTGTGAGGGCCTCGAGGGCGCGGATGTTGCGCCCCTCGCGCCCGATGATCCGCCCCTTCATCTCCTCACCGGGCAACTCGATCAGTCGCGTCGTGGTCTCGGATACGTGGGAGCCCGCTAGACGCGACATCGCGATCGCGAGGATGTTCCGCGACTTGGCCTCCGCGTCGCGCTTGGTCTCTCGCTCGATCTGCAGCAGAGCCGTACCTGCTCGGTGGCGAGCGTCATGCTCGACGTCCGCGACCAGCAGTTGTTTCGCCTGCGCCGCGGTCAGCCCAGAGAGCCGCTCCAGCTCCTTGCGCTGCAGCTGCTTCTGGCGCTTCAGCTCCTCCCCCTGTTGCTCGAGGTTGCGCTCGCGGTCGTCCAGCGCCTGCACCCGCTTGTCGAGCTCTGTGTGCTTGGCCCGAATCGCAGACTGCTCGTGCAACGCGCGCTCCTCCATCCGGGCGATCTCCATACGGCGCGCCTGCAGTTCATCATCGGCCGCCGTCTCCGGGGCCTCCTGCAGGGCGCCGGTGGGCGGTGGCGCTGAGGCGACCGACTCGCCCCGGTGAACCCCCGCGTCGTCGTCACGACCCTGGAAGATCCGCCTACCTCTGCGTTCCATATCAACCACCAGACCCCGGACGGGGGATCGCCTCACGGACAGGGCGGGTGTCCGAACCCGGCGCGTGGGCCCTGCAGTCAATCGCTATCCGAGCACGGCGGGCTTGCCGCCGGCGAGTCAGGGTGGCGCCGCCTAGGTCGCTCCTTATCCGGACGCCATGGTTGACAGCTGTGGGTTCAACAAAGTTTTCGTTCTCGAATCTCGGTTAGCGAAGGACAGCCAAAGGCGGCACGTCGCTCAACGACGATGGTAGCCGCGAGCGACTCCTATCTCAAGTGAGCCGAGGTCGGGGTCAGGCGCTGCGCGGCTGAGCCCCGGCAATCGCCTCGGCGACCCGGACCGGACCTTGAACGAGGCCCGCCGCAACGATCACCGCGGCGAAGGCGGCTCCCCGGGCGACAATGCCGAGTGTGTCCCCGCCGACGGGGTCTCCGAAGACGATTACCCCGGCGCTGATCGCGGCGAGGTTCGCGGCCACCGAGGAGATGGCGATCACCTGGATCGCACCGCCCAACTGCAGCGCTCGCGCCAAGGCGTAGAGCGCGCAAAGCGAGGCGATGGCGGCGGCCAAGGTCCAGGGGCTGATGATCGCTCCCAGATCGCCGGGGACCGTCTCGGTCAGGGCCTTGATCGCCACGTCGGAGACGCCGATCAAGAGTCCGGCAGCGAGGCCGAGCAGCGCCCCGGTTCGGGCCCGCGTGCGCTCGTAGCGACCCGAGAAAAGGAGCGCGATGCCGATCCCGAGCGCCCCGCCCGTGAACGCGATCATCGCTGCCTCGGAGTAGTCCGATCCGGCACGCTCCGCGCTCGCGGTGATCACCAGGAACGCGAGACCGAACGCGCTCAATCCGAGGCCGACCCACTCGCGCCGACCGAGTTTGAAGCCGAACCAGCGCTCCGCCGGCAGGGCGACGAGAACGAGGCCGCCCGCGATCACTGCTTGAACGAGCGAAAGCGGCGCGATCGCAAGCGCGCCGACGTGCAGCACCCAGGCGCCGAAGGCGATCGCAAAGCCGATCGTCCACCAGGGCGAGGCAAAGAGCCCGCGGAGGCTGCGCCACGGATGCCGGGCGCTGACGGGCGGCGCCGCGACCGCCCCGCGGTGTTTGCAGAGGAAGGCGACGTTCGTGACCAGCGCACAGAGCAGCGAGAGTGCGATTGCAAGCTCGGTCATCAAGGTCTCGTTCGACAGCAAACTGTGTCCCCCTTAGAAGCCGGCCCCAAAGCGGACTCCTGTCCAGCCCCCAGGGCCGCGCCACCGCACTGGACGCGGTCGCGACGGCCGGGATCAGAGCAGCGGCAGGAGCTCATGAAGGGTCGCGATCGTCGCGATGTCCGAAGTCCCAGAGCCCTGGATGTCGCCGCCCTCCCGGAACAGCCAGATTCCGCGCAGACCGGCCTCGGATGCACCCCG
This sequence comes from Acidobacteriota bacterium, assembly GCA_032122625.1. GTDB lineage: Bacteria > Actinomycetota > Thermoleophilia > Solirubrobacterales > 70-9 > CAXMST01. The sequence goes on along the minus strand of JAQBGG010000004.1, from coordinate 91,880 downwards.
AGCATCGGTCTCGAGCCGGTCACCGACGTAGGCGACCCGCTCAGGTGGGCAGCCGAGACGATCGCAGGCCGCGGCGAAGATGCCGGCGTCAGGCTTGGCAACGCCGACTTCCGCCGAGGCAACCACGAGCGGCAGGCGCCGCTCGATTCCCATCGCCGCCAACTTGAGCCGCTGTGCCTCCCCCTCGGCGTTGGTGATCACACCAAGCGCGTAACCGGCCCGCTCGAGGCCGTCGAGCGCGGGCTCGACGTCCTCGAACAGCGACCAGTGCCCGCGGTAGCCGGCGAGGAACTCCTCATACCATGCGTCCAGGTCCGTCGCCGGTCGACTCGGCTTGCCGAGCCACTCCAGCAGTCCGCCCGCCCTGCGCCGGCGCTGTTCGCCGACGTCGATCTCGCCGTCGAGGTAGGACCTGTAGTGAAGCTCCTCCAGCCGCCGCCACTCAACCACCGCGGCTCGATGACGGTCGCCTTCGATTCCCGGATGCTCGCGCTCCAACGCCGCCTCGAGGGCGGCGAGGCTGGCGCCGTCGTGGTCGAGCAGCGTGTCATCGAGGTCGAACAGCACCGCTTCGATCATCGCTCGATTATCCCCGACTGCCCGGCGGTCTCTACGGGCGAGCTGGGCTGCGTTTGCCCCGCCATGCGTGGTCAATGCAGCCCAGCTCGTGGCTACGACGCCGTACCGTTGACCGTGGGCGCTCCAACTATCGCCAGGAGGCGGTGAGAGCGCCCACGGTCTCGGTGGTGCTCGGCAGGGACGGGGCGGCTACCGGCTACCTGTTGGGAGACAGCTCGCCTACGGGGCGCCTGGGCGCGACGGGGGACGCGGGCGGGAGAACCTTTCGCGCCCAACGGCACAGGGGAAGGGCTCCGCTATCCGGCGGCGCGCTCCGCGGTGCGGATCGCGTCGTGGGCGACCTCGTAGTCGTAGCCACGCCTGGTGAGGAAGCTCAGCGCCCGGGCGCGATCGCGGTCGTCTTCGAGGGCGGAGTTGCGCTGCCGGAGCAGTGTCGCCGCCCGCTCGACCTGCTCGGGTCGCTCGTCGGCGCAGGCCCCCTCGATCAGGTGGCGGTCGATCCCCCTCTCCCGAAGCGTCCCCGCAATCCGCTCTGGGCCCCAGCCGGACAGCTCCCTCTTGTCCTCCGCGAAGAGGCGCGCGAAGCGCTCGTCGTCGAGCTCGCCGATCTCGATCAGGCGGCCGACGGCGTCTTCGATCTCCTCTGAGCCGAAGTCACGCTCCGCCAGCCAGTCGACGACCTCGGCCGTCGAGCGCTCGCGACGGCGGATCGACCCCAGTGCCGCCTCGAAAGCGTCCCGCTCTCGTGCCATTGCCGACCTACCGGCCGCCCTCCGGACCCGGCCGCCCGCTCTAGGCCGCCTTCTTCTCCCCGTCGGCCTTGCCGTCGGCAGCCTGTTTCTTCGCCTCCGGGCTCGCGGAAGGCGGATCAGCCTCGACCTCGGCCACGGGGTCGTCGGCCCCCGTGAACGGCATCGGCTTTGGTCCCTCGACCCGCTCGATCCCCAGGGCCGCGTAGATCTTGCCCTCGATCTCGCTGGCGATCTCGAGATTCTCGGCGAGGAATGCCTTCGAGTTGTTCTTGCCCTGACCCAGGCGGGTGTCGCCATAGGAGAAGAACGAACCCGACTTGGTGACGATTTCGTGCTCGACGCCAAGATCGAGGATGCAACTCTCATTCGAGATCCCGGCGCCGTACTCGACGTCGAACTCAGCCTGCCTGAACGGCGCCGCAACCTTGTTCTTGACGACCTTGACGCGGACCCGATTGCCAACGGCCTCGGTCCCCTCCTTGAGAGTTTCGATCCGGCGCAGGTCGAGGCGCTGGGAGGAATAGAACTTCAACGCCCGCCCGCCCGGCTGAGTCTCGGGGCTGCCAAAGCTGACACCGATCTTCTCGCGGATCTGGTTCGTGAACAGGCAGACGGTCTTGGCCCGGTTGAGGTTGCCGGCGAGCTTGCGCAGCGCCTGCGACATCAGTCGCGCCTGTAGGCCGACCTGCATCTCCCCCATCTGTCCCTCGAGCTCAACCCGTGGGGTGAGCGCGGCAACGGAGTCGACGGCGACCACGTCAACGGCCCCGGAGCGGACGAGGACGTCGACGATCTCAAGCGCCTGCTCACCGTAGTCGGGCTGGGAGACGAGCAGCTCATCGGTATCGACACCGATGCGTCGCGCGTAGACCGGGTCCATCGAGTGCTCGGCGTCGACGAATGCGCAGACCCCGCCGCGGGCCTGAGCCTGGGCGATGATGTGGTAGATCAAGGTCGTCTTGCCCGAGGACTCGGGGCCGAAGATCTCGACGATTCGCCCGCGCGGCACGCCGCCGACTCCGAGCGCGAGATCGAGCGAGAGCGCCCCGGTCGGGATCGTCTCGACCTCGATCGCTGCGTCGCTGCCGAGCCTCATCACCGATCCGGCGCCGAACTCGCGCTCAATCTGGGAGACGGCTGCCTTCAACGCGGCATCCTTGGCCTTCGCGTCTTTTGAACCGGCCTCGATCGGAGTGGGCTTGCTTGCTGCCATTCTTAGATCACCTCTTCTGTCGTCCGCCTACTGCGGCAACTCGTTGGCGGCCAACCGGGCATACGAAGCCCCTTCAGGCCGGAGATTTGAAAGGTAGAGAGCGACTCGGACGAACCCGAACGCATGTCCGCTTCGGGGCGGGATTGAGCCCAGTCCACCGGCGCCCTCGCCCAGGTGCCGCCACCCAGCTCGCCCCTTGACCCGGAAGACAGTCAGATGCGGCCAGAACGGGCGCCGCTCAGGCCGGTAGACGCCGAGCGCGGCCAGGCGCGCCGCCAGCGTCGCCTGCAAGCCGATCGCGGCGGCGCTCTCGACCTCGAGGGCGAGAAGGCGCGGCCGGCCGCGTGGCACCGGGACCGGCTCGGCACCGAGACTGCCCTCCACGGGCCCCTGTGCGATGTCCTGAAGCGTCTCGGTGATCATCGGCACATCCGCCTTCGGGCGGCGGCCGAGGAAGGCCAGGGTGACGTGCAGCGCCGCAGCCGGTACCGCTCGCAGGCCCCGCCCATCGTCCCCCAGGTGCCCGAGCTGAGCCGTCTGCCAGACGACGATCTCGTCCAGCACGCGGTCCGGCAGGTCGAGGGCCACGAATAACCGCGCCTCGGCGTCGGGCGGGGCCGGCCGCCCAGCCTCCCCCACAGGCGTCGTCTCGATCTCGGTCCCGCTCACCGAACCGAAGCTAGACCCCCTGGCGGCGCCATTGGGAGACGGTCTGTTCGGGAACAGGCAATATTGTGTGCCGATCGAGCGCCAGATGCCCGCAGTCAATGGGGTCCGCCACAGCTTCGAGCTCGTCAACGGGATCCGGATGCACGTCGCCGAGGCCGGCGACCCCGAGGCCGAGCCGCTCGTCCTGCTCCACGGTTGGCCCCAGCACTGGTACGTCTGGCGCAAGCTGATCGGCCCGCTCTCGGAGCGCTACCGGGTGATCTGCCCCGACCTGCGCGGCTTCGGCTGGAGCGAGGCGCCGCGCGGCAGCTACCTGAAAGCCGATCTCGCTGATGACGTGATCGCCCTGCTCGAGCAACTCGAGCTCGGGCGGGTCCGGCTCGGCGGCCATGACTGGGGCGGGATGGTCGGCTTCCACGTCTGCCTGAAGGCGCCTGATCGGGTCAGCCACTACGCCGCCGCCGCGATCAGCCACCTCTGGGTCCGCGCCGATGAAGCGCCGCTCAGCGACCGCCTCCGGCTGCTCTCACGCCTCTGGTACATGTTCCTGATCGCCTCGCCGCTGGCCGGCCGCCAGGTGGTCCAGCGCGTTCCGGCCTTCATGCGCCAGATCCTCGTCAAGGGATCTGCTCGACCCGACACTTCCACGGAGGCCGAGATCGAGACCTTCGTCGGCCAGTGGTCGGAGCCGGAGCGGGCCCAAGCCTGCGTCGCCGTCTACCGCAGCTTCCTCACCCGGGAGTTCCGGCAGATCGCCCGCGGTGCCTTCAACGAGCAGGTGATCAGTCAGCCGACGATGATCCTGATCGGGGAGCTGGACCCGGTGATCGAGGCCGAGAACCTGCGCGGCGCCGAGACCAACCTCCCCAACCTCGAGATCCGCGAGCTGGCAGGGGTCGGCCATTTCGTGCCCGAGGAGGCCCCGGAGGAGACGCTGGCGGCGCTGCTCGAGCTCTACGACAGCTGAGCCGGCCGCGGGGGGAGCGCCGCCGCGAACGGGCTCAAAGCGGCAGATCCTCACCGATCAGGAGCCTGCGGAGCATGTGCAGGGAGACGCTCACGGAGCGGTCGCGAACATCGCCGCGGCCACCGGGAAGCTTCAGGTCACGGGCCAGACTGCGGCCATCGCTCGTCTTGACGCAGATGCAGACGCAGCCCACCGGCTTCCCCGCGGTGCCGCCATCAGGTCCGGCGATGCCGGTGACCGCGACGCCGGTGTCGGCGCCGAAGCGAGCCAGGGCGCCATCCGCCATCGCCACGGCGACCTCCGGCGAGACCGCCCCATGCTCCTCGATCAGTTCCATCGGGACCCCGAGGAGCGCCGTCTTCGCCTCGTTGGAGTAGGCCACGACCCCACCCGCGAAGTAGTCGGAGGCGCCGGGGCGGTCGGTGACCCGAGCGGCCAGCAGCCCCGCGGTACACGATTCCGCCAGAGCCAGCCGCCGGCCCGCGAGCGCGGCGGCGACGAGCTCATCGATCGTCTCACCCCGCTCGGTGTAGATGAAGCGTTGATGGCGCTCGCGGAGGCCGTCGAAGAGGGCGTCTCGCAGGCCGGCGTCCGCGGCCAGGTAGCGGACGTCGATCTCCAGTTCGGCGCCTCGGCGCAGGCAGGTCGTGATCTCGAGCCGCGCGATCGGGGTCTCCGCCTCGATCTCGCGCAGGCTCTTGGCCAGAGTTGACTCCGGTACTCCGAACATCTTCATCGTCGCCGTCTCGGACTGCGGTGCCCGCTCGACCAGCGCGGCGACCGGCTCGCAGGCGAGCGCCGCCGGCCACATGCCCTGCAGCTCCCGGGGCGGCCCCGGGAGCACCATCACGAGCGCTTCGCCGGCTTCGACGACCACGCCGGGGGCGGTCCCAACGGGATCCAGGGGTATGGCTCCCTCGGGGATCATCGCCTGCTTGCGCGTCCCGTCCCGGGCTCCCTCGGGGTCAAATTTCATCCGTTTCGCGAACTCCTCGATGATCGCCGTGATTCGCCGCTCCATTCGCTCATCGAGCACCATCTCGCGCCCGGCAAAGCCGGCGACCACCTCAGTGGTGAGATCGTCGGCCGTCGGGCCCAGGCCGCCGGTCGTAACGATCAGATCGATGCCCCGGTCGACGAGAAACCGCAGCGCTGCCTCGAGATCGTCGGCCCGATCGCCGACGACCGTGATGTGAGCGACCTCGATGCCGAGCTCACCGAGACGCTCGGAGACCCAGGGACCGTTGCGATCGCTGGTCTTGCCCGTCAGAACCTCGGTGCCGGTGACGATGATCCCGGCCCTGACCTCAGCCGCCGGGCCGCTCACGGGCACTCCGGCCCGCGATAGGTGATCTCGCGGATTCCCTTCGAGTCGCCCTCGAAGCTGGCGTTCTCGGCGACCTCGAGCTTCTTCTCGGTGTCGCCGACGACGAACTTGACCGCCCCGGGGCCCAGCGTCAGCCGGTAGCGCTTCTCGGCCCCGAACTGCTCCTTGGCCCCCTCCAGCAAGACCTGGTTGTCGATCAGCGCCGTGTCGCTGCCGGCCACCAGACAGACAGCGACCGTCGACAGCGGCTTCAGCGTGGCGTCCACCTTCTGGAGCCGGTTGGCCTCAGCCTTCTTCCGCGCCTTCCGCCGCTGCTCCGCCTGCCTGTCTGCCTTTCGCTGCGCGGCGCGGGCCTGCTTGGCCTGCCCTTGGCCCCGTGGCTCCTCCGGGGCTGGGTCGTCGGAGCCGCCCAGCAAGCTCAGCAGCAGCAGCAGGACAACGATCCCGGCGAGGACGGCGAGGATCAGCGGCCCGCGTGAAGGTGGACGCTCGCCGGGGCGCCGACGCCCGGTGAGGATCGGATCAGGGGGAGCCGGCCCACTCGCCTCAGCCTCAGAGCCGTAGCGGCGACGGAACTCGTCGACCAGCATCTCACCGTCGAGTCCAACCATCGACCCGTAGGTGCGGAGAAAGCCACGGATATAGGCCGGGGCGGGCAGCGTCTCCCAATCCTCGTTCTCGAGCGCGCGGATGTATTTGGCGCGGATCTTGGTCCGATCCTCGACCTCGCGGACATCCATCCCATAGCGGCGCCGAGCATCGCGGAGCGCGGCTCCGATCTCAATCCGGCCGGTCCCATCTGGGGTCATCGACGCGCAGTATTGCGGAGGGCGGCCGCGCCTCGGACCTCAGCCCGGGACGGTCTCGCGCTCCGCCTCCCCGGTCGGCGGCCCCTCGCCGTCGTCGCTCGGCGCCCCGCCACCGAGGATCCGGGGTATGTCGGCGTGGCTGATCAGCACCTGCCGCGGCTTCGAGCCCTCGTAGCCGCTGATCACACCGCGTCGCTCAAGCATGTCGATCAGGCGGCCGGCCCGCGTGTATCCGACCCTGAGCCGGCGCTGGATCATCGAGACCGAGGCCGTCTCCGTCTCTACGCAGATCCGGATCGCATCCTCGAGCAGATCGTCCTCGTCAGGGCTGAACTCACCGCCGTTGGGATCTGGATCGGCGTCCGGCTTGGCCTCGAGCAACTCGACGTCGAAGTTGGGCTCGCCCTGCCGGCTCCAGCAGGCGACGATCCGGGCGATCTCCTCCTCGGTGATGAATGCTCCCTGCACACGCTGCAGCTTCGAGGAGCCGACCGGGCGGAAGAGCATGTCGCCCTGACCCAGCAGCGACTCGGCGCCGCCCTGGTCGAGAATCACCCGGGAGTCGATCTGGGAGGCGACGGCGAAGGCGATCCGGGCAGGGATATTGACCTTGATCGTGCCGGTGATGATGTCGGTCGAGGGCCGCTGCGTCGCGAGGATAAGGTGGATGCCGACCGCTCGGGACTTCTGGGCAAGGCGGATGATCGAATCCTCGACCTCGGCCGGAGCGACCATCATCAGGTCGGCAAGCTCGTCGATCACGCAGAGGATATGCGGCAGCGGTGCCTCGCTCTTTCCACGACGGATCTTGTTCAGCTCATCGAGGTTCCGGGCCCGGGCGTCACCCATGACTGTGTAGCGCGCCTCCATCTCCCCGATCAGGTTCTCGAGCACGTTGGAGGCGACTCGCGGCGAGGTTACGACCGGCGTCAGCAGGTGCGGGATCGAGTCGTAGTGATTGAGCTCGACCTGCTTGGGGTCTACCAGCACCAGCCTCAGCTCGTTCGGCGAGCTGTGCAGGAGCATCGAGCTGAGCACCGTATTGACGCAACCCGACTTGCCGGAGCCTGTGGTGCCGGCGATCAGGATGTGGGGCATCTTCGCCAGGTCGGTCCAGATCGCCTGGCCGGAGATGTCCTTGCCGAGCCAGCAGGTCAGCGGGCTCGACCCCTTCGGCCTGCCCTGGTAGATGTCGCCGAGGCGGACCATCCTCCGTTTCGCGTTCGGTACCTCGACCCCGACGGCTCGCTTGCCCGGGATCGGAGCGAGGATGCGGATGTCCGTGGAGGCCAGGGCATAGGCGAGGTCGTCCTTGAGCTGCGAGATCTTGCCTACCTTCGTGCCCGGCGCGAGCTGCAGCTCGAAGCGGCTGACGTGGGGGCCGGTGACGGTCCCCACCAGCTTCGCCTCGATCCCAAAATGACCGAGTGCCTCGAGCAACGCCCCTGCCGTCGCCTCGAGATCACGCTTGTCCGGTCCGCGGTCACCCCCAGCGGTACGTTTCAGAGCCTTGGGCGGCGGCAGCTTGTAGTTGATCTCCTCGGACTCGGTGATCCCGCCCGTCGTCCGCCTGGCGCCCATCGGCGTCTTCAAGATCTCGATCTCGGCCCCAACGTCGTCGGGCGGGCCACCGACGGCGTCGGGATCGGCCTTGACCTCGACGACGGGGACGGCTGGGTCCGGAATCGGGGACCCGTCGGCCTCCTCGTCGCCCTCGGCGGCGGGGTGCTCGGCGGTCGCGGCGGCTTCGGTGGCGAACTCATCATCGTCGAGCTCGATCGTCTCGCCGGGGTCCTCGAAGTCCGTCACGGCCTCGGGCCCGCTCGGCCCGAACGGATAGGTCACCTGATTGCCGACGTCGCCGCGGCCGGCACGGACCTGCTTGGCCGTCCGGGCCATCTCGCCGGTCGCCTCCTTGGCCCGCTGCCCGGCCTCGGCGCCGGAACGCAGCAATGAGGCGATCGGGCGGCCGGTGAGCAGCAGGGCGCCGCTGATCACGAGGAGGACGGCGATGATGTGGGCGCCGATCGTCTGAAAGAGGGTCGTTGCGGCCCAGTAGAGGACCTCGCCCACAGCCCCGCCGTGCTCGGTGAAGTAGTCGGGATTGAAGAACTCGTCCCCGCGAACGGGACGCTCGGGGCCGATTCCGGCGGTCTCCGCGGCAAAGGCGAGAAGCAGTCCCGCGACGAGCAGGATCGCCCCCGCGTTCAGCGCCCCCGGGTAGCGGACGAAGGGCCGCAGAACAAGTGCCGCGCCGAGGCCGGCCAGCAGCATCGGCAATGCGTAGGCGGAGGCGCCGGCCAGCCAGCCGAGGCCGTCCCCTAGCCCCTCCCCCACCTTGCCACCGTCCCAGCCTCCATAGAGGACGAAACCGCTGTAGAGCGCCGCGCCGAGGCAGGCGAGCCCGATCAGGTCGAGGTGGCGCTGCTCGAGCTCACGCGCGGGCCGAGCCGCCGGGGCCTTACGCGCCGGCTTCCTCGCTTTCTTCGCGGGCTTACGCGCACCGGACCGACCTCCACCCTTGGAGCTCGCTCCGCCGCGCTTGTCTGAGCGCCAAGACGGGATCAATGCCATTCGTCTGCCCCTTCGACACCGAGGCCTTGACCCCTGCGCAATCCACGGCTCAGAGGCGCCCGCGCTTAGGAACCGTGAAGGTTGATCTTTAAGATTGGAGAGATGACTGACGCTGACACCATGCTCGGCCGCGTCCTCGTGGTCGAGGACGACGAAGACATAGCCGACGTGCTGCGGCGCTCGCTGCGCCAGGAGGGACACGAGGTACGAACCGCGGCTGACGGCGAGGAGGCCCTCGCCTCCGCCCACGACTTCGCCCCGGACATGGTCGTCCTGGACCTCGGCCTGCCGAAGCTCGACGGGGTCGAGGTCTGTCGCAGGCTGCGCGAGGAGAGCGACGTGCCGATTCTGATCCTCACGGCGCGGGCCGACACCGACGATCGAGTGCGGGGCCTCGACGCCGGCGCCGACGACTACCTCGTGAAGCCATTCGAGCGTGCCGAGCTGCTCGCCCGCCTGCGGGCACTGATGCGCCGCAGACCACCCCGCGGCAGCGCCTCGCTGCGGGTCAGCGACCTGACGCTCAATCCCGACACCAGGGACGTATCGCGGAGCGACCGCCAGCTCGACCTCACCGCTCGCGAGTTCGAGCTGCTCGAGTTCCTGATGCGGAACCAGAAGCTGGTGATCTCCCGCGAGCGCCTGCTCGAGGAGGTCTGGGGCTACGACCCGACCTCGATGACGAACACGATCGACGTCTTCATCAGCAACCTGCGACGCAAGCTCGAAGAGGGAGGCGAGACCCGGATCCTGCACACCAAACGCGGGGCCGGTTACGTGGTGCGTCCGTGAGAGTCGTGAGTCCCCTGATGGCGAAGCTGCGGCGCCAGCCGGTCCGCACCAGGCTCGCGATCTTCTCGGGGACGCTCACGGCCGTGATCCTGATCGCATTCGCCGTCGTCGTCGGACGGCTCGTCACCAACCGGATCGAAGCCGACTTCCGCGATGATCTGCAGGGCACGGCCAACGGCCTCGCCGTCGCCCTCGCCGTCAGGGACGGGCCCTCGAGGCCGACCCAAGCCGACCTCGAACAGATCGCGATGGCCAACCACGCCGACATCCGCGTCGTCGAGGGCCCGACCGGCAAGATCCAGTACGAGACGCCCGATGCTCCCGATTTCGGCGACCCCGATACCGGCAGGATCCGCGAGGTCGGCGGCTCGCTCCGAGTCGCCTCCCAGCTGATCGGCAGGAACGACTTCGGCGGTGCGCTGTACGTCCAGTACGCCCAGTCGCGGGCCAGCGTCGACGCCACCATCGACCGACTCTGGCTGTTCCTCGGCGGCGGCGTCGTGATCGGCACCCTGCTCGCCGTCTTCGCCGGGATGACCGTTGCCAACCGGGCGATGCAGCCGATTGCCGCGCTGACCGGAACGGCCCGCAGGATCGCCAGCACTCGCGACCCCTCGATGCGGATTCCGCAGCCCGAGAGCAATGACGAGGTGGCCGAGCTCGCGAGGACGCTCGAGGAGATGCTCAGGGAGCTTGACGCCGCACGGACGGAGACCGAGCACACGGTGCAGCGTCAGCGCGAGTTCGTCGCCGACGCCTCGCACGAGCTGCGCACCCCGTTGACCAGCATCCTCGCCAACCTCGAGTTGCTCGAGGCATCGATGGAGGACGGCGACGAGGACTCGCAGGCGGCGGCGCGCTCAGCGCTGCGTAGCTCGCGGCGAATGAGCCGCCTGGTCGCCGACCTGCTGATCCTCGCCCGAGCAGACGCCGGGCGTCGCGAGGCCCCGGTCGAGGTCGATCTCTCGGCGATCGCCTGCGAGGCCTTCGAGGAGGTGCATCCGGTTGCCGGTGAACACCGACTGAGCGCCGATGTCGAGCCCGGGGCCGAGCTTTGCGGCAATGCCGATGAGCTGCACCGGATGATCCTCAACCTGCTCGAGAACGCGGTCCGCCATACCCCCGCCGGCAGCGAGATCAACCTCGGCCTACGAGTCGAGGGTGGCAACGCCCTGATCGCGATCGAGGACAACGGCCCCGGCCTGCCGGACGAGATCAAGGAGCAGGTCTTCGAGCGTTTCGTGCGCGGGATCGGCCCCGCCGACAGGAATTCCTCAAACGGTGACGGGACCGGGCTCGGCCTCTCGATCGTGCGCGCCGTCGCGATCGCCCATGGCGGCGATGTCAGCGCCGATCGCTCCCAGCTCGGCGGGGCGCGGTTTCTGGTCACCCTGCCGCTCGATCGCGCTCTCGATCGCGCTCCCGATCGCGCTCCCGAGAAACGATCGCGAGCTTGAGCAAACACTTGCTCTGGCTTAAGTAGCGGTTTACCCCGCGGGTCCAACATATGACTTGGACGAGACAAGATCCACCGCGACCAACCTCCCCCAAAGTAACCGGCCGCGGTGGGTTCCAAAATTGGCCAGCCTGAGCCAATCGGCCCGTCGGACCTCCCTCCCTGGTCCGACGGGCCACTTTTTGTGCCCGAGACGGCGGGCGCCCTCGACTGAGCCGCCGGCCTTGATTGAATGGCCGCGTGGAGGCGACCACGTCCCCGGCCGGACGGCCCGATACGAGAGCGGTGCTGAGGGCGTCGGTCACGCCACTCGCATCGATCTTCGGCAGCGGATTTCTGATCATCGTGCCGGTCCTCGAGCGCACGCTCGGAGGCCTCGCGCTGTTGGGCGTGATCGGGATCTGCCTGCTCGCCTGGTTCGTCGGCACCGCAATCCGCCACATCGTCACCGAGGTCGAGCCCGGGCTAGCCGATGGCACCCTCGATCGGACCACCGTCCGGATCGACCGCGTCGCCGACGTCGTGATCGTCGTCGCCTACGTGATCTCAGTCGCCCTCTACCTGCGGATCATGGCCCAATACGTCGTCGCCTACGGTTTCGACGGTTCGCAGACGCTCGAACGGGCACTGGCGGCCGGGACCGTCGCCCTGATCGTTGCGGTCGGGGTCACGCGTGGGTTCCGCGGCCTCGATCTGATGGAGCGGCTCGCGCTCAGCGCGGTGTTCGTCCTGACCACGGTCCTCGGCGGCGCCCTGTTCTTCACCGATGCGGCCGACCTGCTCTCAGGCAGCCTCGAGCTGCCGCCCGTCCCCGACCGCGGGATCGCCGACACGTTGCTCGTACTCGGCGGGATCGTGATCACCGTCCAGGGCTTCGAGACGGTCCGCTATCTGGCCGAGGAATACGACGCCCAGACCCGCGTCTGGGCCTCGCGGGTGGCACAGCTCATCGCCACCTCGATCTACATCGGGTTCGTGGCGGTCGCCACCCCCCTGTTTGGGCTGGGGACCGGCGCCGGGCCCGACAACGACCTGCTCGACATCACCGAGCGGGTCGCGCCGCTCCTCGCCCTGCCATTGGTGCTCAGCGCCGTGTTCAGCCAGTTCAGTGCCGCCACCGCGGACACCGTGGCCGCCGCCGGCAATCTCCGCGGCATGATCGCCTCGATGACAAGCTCGCGGGCCTACCTGCTGAGCGGCGTGGCGGCGATCATCCTCAGCTGGACGGTTGACACCTTCGTGATCATCACGATTGCCTCGCGCGCCTTCGCCGCCTATTACTGCCTGCAGGCGATCATCGCATTCCGCACCAGCAGCGGCCCGCTGCGCAAGACCCTCTATGCGTTGCTGGCGCTGGTCCTCGCCGCAATCACGCTGCTGGCCGAGCCGGTGGGCTGACCAGCGGCCGGTCTCTCGACGGGACCCGGGCTCAGACCTCGACGACCACCGGCAGCACCATCGGGCGGCGGCGGAGCCTGTCGTAGACGAAGGCCGCGATGTCGTCGTGCAGATCCTCCTGGATCAGGGTCAACTCACGACCACCCTTGGCGGCCTTCTCGAGCGAGTCATCGACGACGTCCTGGAGATCCTCGATCAACCGCTCGACCTCCTGATCGTCGAGGAACGGCACGCCGCGGATGATCACCTCGGGATCGGCGACCGACTCGCCGTGTTCGCGGGAAAGCGTGGCGACGACGATGAACAGGCCGTCGGCGGAGAGCGTGCGGCGGTCGCGGAGCGCAACGTCATCGGGCTCGCCGATATCGACGCCGTCGACGAAGATCACGCCGGCGCCGATGTCCTCGCCAAGCCGGGCGCCGTCGGCGGTGATCTCGAGCGGGATCCCGTTCTTGGATTTGAAGATGTTCGCCGGCGGTACGCCGACGGACTCGGCCAACTGCGCGTGCAGGCGGATCCGCTTGTGGTCGCCGTGGACCGGCATCACGTATTTGGGCTTGGTCAGGTTGAGCATCAGCTTCAACTCCTCCTGCCAGCCATGGCCGGAGGCGTGGATCGGAGCGTCCTGGGCGGTGATCACGCGGGCGCCGATCTCGAAGATCCTGTCGATTGTCTCGTTCACCGAGCGCTCGTTGCCGGGGATCGGGGTGGCGCTGAAGACGACGGTGTCGCCGGAGTGCAAGTCGACGTCGCGGTGCTCGCCGCCGGCCATCCGCCGCAGCGCCGAGAGCGGCTCCCCCTGTGAGCCGGTCGAGATCGCGACCACGTCCTCGTCGGGGTAATCCTCGATCTCACGGGGCTGGATCAGGAGGCCCTCGGGCGCCCGGGTGATCCCCAGGTTGCGGGCGATGTTGAAGTTCTTCCGCATCGAGCGTCCGACCAGGGCGACCTTGCGATCGAGCGCGATCGCCGCGTCGACGACCTGCTGGACGCGATGAAGATTGGAGGCGAACGAGGTGACGATGATCCGGCCCTCGCAGCGCGAGAAGGTCTCGAGCAGCGCCGGACCGATGCTGGACTCCGACGGCGCCACGCCGGGCCGGTCGGCGTTGGTCGAATCCCCGCAGAGGCAGAGCAGACCCTCGGAGCCAAGCGCCGCGAGCCTCGAGATGTCAGCGGGACGGCCATCGACCGGGGTCTGATCGAACTTGTAGTCGCCGGTGAGCAGAATCGTCCCGAGCTCAGTGTGCAGGGCAACGGCGCGGGCGTCGGGGATCGAGTGCGACATGTGCACGGTCTCGATCTCGAACGGGCCGGCCTGCTTGCGCTCCCCGGCCTCGATCTCGTGGATCGGCACGTTCTTCAGCTTGTGCTCCTCGAGCTTCGAGCGGACCAGACCGACCGTCAGTCGGCCACCGTAGATCGCCGGCGGGATCCCGATCTCCTTGAGCACGTAGGGGAGCGCGCCGACGTGGTCCTCGTGGCCGTGGGTGAGGACGATCGCCTCGATGTCGTCGAGCCTGCCCCGCAGGTAGGAGAAGTCAGGCAGCACCAGGTCGATGCCGAGCATCTCCGCCGTCGGGAACATCAGGCCGGTATCGACGATCACGATCCGGCCGTCGAGCTCGACAACCATCATGTTCTTGCCGATCTCGCCGAGCCCGCCGAGCGGCAGGATCCGAAGCGTGGATTTCTTGCTCACGCGACGGCCGTCAGTCCGTGTCGGTCGAGCGCGGCGCGAATCGTCTGCCGCTGCTCGTCACTCGCCGGGACCATCGGCAGACGCATCCGCTCCGAGCAGAGGCCGAGCATCGCCAGCGCCGTCTTCACCGGGATCGGATTGCTGGTCACGCTGAGGTCCTCATAGAGCGGCTGCAGATCGTCGTCGAGCGCCCGGGCCCGGTCGAGGTCACCGGCCTCGGCTGCGTCACAGATCTCCCGCATGCGCTCGCCGACCAGATGTGAGGCAACGAGGATTCCACCGGTGCCGCCGCCCTGCAGGCAGCGGAGCAGCACGTTGTCGTTGCCGGCGAGCACCTCGAGCCCCTCGATCGGGCCGAGGTCGGCGTCGTTGGCTTGTTTGACCGCGGCCACGTTGTCGATCTTGGCAAGCTCGGCGAGATCGTGCGGCGGGATGTTGATCACGCAGCGCGAGGGGATGTTGTAGATCACGAGCGGTAGCTCGGTGGCCTCGGCGCAGGCCTCGAAATGGGCACGGATACCGGCCGGGTTCGGCTTGTTGTAGTAGGGCGTGACGATCAGGACCGCGTCGGCGCCGGCGGCGGTCACCCTCCGGGTCAGTTCGACCGAGTGGCGGGTGTCGTTCGAACCGGAGCCGACGATCAGCTGTGCCTGCGGGCCGAGCTCCTCGCGGACAGCCCCCAGGATCGCCAGCTTCTCATCGTCGTCGAGCGTAGGCGACTCTCCCGTCGTGCCGCTGAGCACGAGGCCGTCGGATCCGTTCTCGAGCAGGTGGCGAGCCAGGCGCCGGCATCCGGGCAGGTCAACGCCCCCGTCCTCGCCGAACGGGGTGACCATCGCAGTGATCACACCAGCGAACATGGACATCGGCGCAAGCCTAGATGAACAGCCCCGCCCGCCCGCCGCTGGGCGGCCGCGGGCCCCGCGCCCTCCGGGGCCCGCACCTCTCGGGCCTAGGCGCTGGCGGCTCCCTCGCCCGCGAGGGCCCCGATCTGCTCCATCAGCGCCATTGTGTCGGTGACGCCCCAGTGCTCGACGGCCTTGTCGTTCGCGACTCGGACGATGTCGATCGCGCTGAACTCGACCTTGTTACCCGTAGGTGGAACACCCAACAGCTCACCCTCGTGGGTGCCCCGGGTCGTCGTCTGAGTAACGACAATGTCGCCCTCGGCGATCATCCGGTCGACCGTGCAATGCATATCCGGGAACGCCGCACGGAACAGCCGGAAGAACTGGCCAACGCCGTCGCGATCCTGGCTGGTACCCGGGAACTCCTCATGCTCGACGAAGTTCTCGTCGACCAACTCATCAATCAACTCGTACTTCTGCTGGTTTACGACCTCGTCGTAAAAGCGCGCGCCGAGCTCTTTGGGATCGGTGAACATCGCTGGCTCCTATCCCTGCCCTCGATGGTTGTTGCCCACCGACCATACTCCCCTGCGGGTGGTTCGCAAGCCCGATGTCTCGCCTTCTCAGCCGGCGTAGACGGCGGCCACGCGGTCGGCCCAGGGCTGCGCCCGCTCGAGCTGGGCTGCGACCCTGATCAGCAGATCCTCGCGACCAAAGGGCGCGACCAACTGGACGCCGACGGGGACGTCCTCGGAGCTCCAATGCAGCGGCAGCGAAATCGCCGGCTGGCCGGTGACGTTGAACAGCGCCGTGAACGCGCCGGAGGGGAACGAACGGTGGAAGGCGTCCATCGGATCGTCGGTCAGCGTGTCATCGATCTCGCCCAGCTTCGGCGCCACCTCGGCCATCGTCGGGGTCAGCAGCAGGTCGTGTCCGGCCTCGAACCAGCCGGCGATCGCCCGGCTGATCCCCTGATGCAGGGCGACATCACGCAAATAGCGGGCCGAGTCGCGCTCGCGGCCGATCGCAGCCAGCGTCCAGGTCAGCGGCTCGACGTCTTCGCCGGTCAGCTCGCGGCCGAGCAGCATCCCGATCTGATCGAGCCCAGCGGCCTGCCCGGCGGCCCAGCGGGTCAAGAAGCTGTCCTGGATATCGACGCCGGCGTCGCCGCTGCCGAGCACGTCCATCGGCGAGCTGCCGGTCAGCTTGTGGCCAAGGGACTCGAGCAACTTCGCGGTCTCCTCGGCAGCGGCGACGCATTCAGCCGCGACCTCGGACTCAACCGCGGGGGCAGTCATCAGCCCGACCCGCAGGCCGGTGCTCTCGTCGGTCAGTTCCTCGACGTAGGGCCGCAGCGGCTCCGGCGCCACGTAGGGATCGCCAGGGGCCGGGCCCTCGACGGCATCGAGAATCCGCGCCGTGTCCCGGACCGAGCGCGAGACAACCAGCTCGCAGGTGAGGCCTGAGAGGTTGTCGCCGACAAGCGGCCCCTCGCTGATTCTCTGCCGGGTCGGCTTCAGGCCCACGAGGCCGTTGTTGGAAGCCGGAATCCTGATCGAGCCGCCGCCGTCGTTGGCGTGCGCCATCGGGACCATGCCGGAGGCGACCGCGGTGCCCGCGCCGCCGGAGGAACCGCCGGGGCTGCGGGTCGTGTCCCAGGGGTTCTTCGAAGCGCCGTAGGCGACCGGCTCGGTCGTCGGCAGGATGCCGAGCTCGGGAGTGTTGGTCTTACCGATCGTGATCAGGCCGGCATCGCGGAAGCGCTGCGCCAGGTAGGTATCCATCGGCGCCTTGAAGTCGGCGTCCTTGAGGACCTGCATGCCCATGTGCAGCGGCTGGCCGGCGAAGGCGGCGCCGAGGTCCTTGAGCAGGAAGGGAACACCCTTGAAGGGGCCGTCGGGGATCTCGCCCTTGGCGGCCTCGCGGGCCTCGTCAAAGAGCGGGTGGATCACGGCGTTGAGCTCGCCGTTCACCTGTTCGACGCGTTCGATCGCCGCCTCTACCAGCTCCGATGGGCTGGCCTCCCCCGAGCCGACCAGCTCGGCCATCGCCGTCGCGTCCATCCTCGAAAGCTCCTCGCTCATCCGCTCTCCGCTCTTGAATCGATCTTGTGTCGGCGGCAGATTCGTGCCGCTCCTGGCTGGGCGGCCGGGACGCTAACCGAGATTGCCGTGGGTTGCCTGCAGCCCCGGCGCCGAGAGCACGCAGCAGCGCTGCGGTGACAACCCCGGCGGTGACCACCGTGACGGCCGACCCGAGCAGGAAGGCGGCGTGGAAGCGGTTCCAGTCGACCTCGGCTCCGTAGCGCAGCGAGGCGAGGATCAGCGCGCCAACGAACAGGGCTGCGCCGGCGAACATCGCTGTCAGCTCGAGCCTGGCCGCGTCGGCCCGGGCCTGCGGCAGGCTGTGGCTACGCGTCGCACGGGCCGGGAGCCAGAGCCGCAGTGCGGCCATGCAGGCAGCGGCGACCGAGAGGGTCAGCAGGTAGGAGCCGATTGGATCGCTGGGCCGGTGCCAGTCGGCGGTGACCACGAAGACGCCGGCGAGCGCGGCTACAGACGCCGCCCCGAAGGCGACGGGCGTGCGCAGGCGGGGCGGGGCGATCAGCACCGCCGCCAGCCCGATCGCGACAGCGACGGTCGTGTGCCCGCTGGGGTAGCTGTTTCCCACCAGACCCGGGTCGACGACCAGGTCCGGGCGCTCGAAGATCACCAGCTTGAAGGCCTCGGTTGCGATCAGGCTGAGGCCGATCACCGCTGCCGGGATCAGCAGCAGCCCCGGGCGGCGGCGCAGCCAGGCGAGGGCGCTGAGGAATGCGGTCGCGGCAAGCAGCGAGCCGATACTGACCACCTTCAGGAGCTTGTCGGCTGCGTCCTGAGCCCGCTCCGGGGCCTGCTGGCTGCCGGTCAACGCGGCCTCGTCCGCGCGCTGTCCGAGCTCGGTCTGCACCGCGAGCAGGTAGACCACCAGGAAGGCGACCAAGGCGGCCGCCGAAAGCAGCAGCAAATTTCGCGCCGAAGCCCAGCGCGGGTTGGCAGTTGGTCCGTGATTCACGGCCTAAAGGCTAGATCGGCGCCCTAACCGCGCCCTAACCGCCCAACTGGCGATCTGATCTAGCCGAGCAGAGCCTCGAGCCCCACCGTGAGTGGCTCGGGCAGCGTGCCGACCGTGCGGCAGGCAAGGACCACGCCGGGCATGAACGAGTTGCGGTCGATCGAGTCGTGACGGATCGAGAGCGTCTGGCCCTCGCCGCCGAAGATCACTTCCTGATGGGCGACGAAGCCCTGCAGGCGGACCGAGTGGATTGGCTCGTGGACATTGCCGCCCGCGGCCTCGATTAGCTCCGCCGTGCGCGCCGCGGTGCCCGACGGCTTGTCCAACTTCTTGTCGTGGTGCAGTTCGATGATCTCGGCCTCGGGCATGTGTGGAGCGATCATCTGCGCGGCCTTCATCATCAGAACGGCGCCGATTGCGAAGTTCGGGGCGACGAAGGCCCGGCCCCCCTCTCCCCCGTCCCAGTGGTCGGTGGCGCACTTGCGCAGCTTCTCGAGGTCGAAGCCCGTCGTGCCAACGACGACGCTGGTCCCCGAGTGCAGGCACTTGTGGGCGTTCGGCAGCGCCTGATCGGGGATCGTGAAGTCGACGACGACATCGGCATCGTCGAGCACCTCGCCGAGCTCGACGCCCAGAGCCGGGTCGGCCCTGCCGGTCAGCTCCAGCCCCTCTGCCGCCTCCACCGCCTCGCAGACGGTCGCACCCATACGCCCCGCCGCGCCGGCGACGGCGACTCTGATCGCATCGGCCATGCGGGCAGCTTACGCGGGCCGCCCCCCGGCAGCCGCCAAACGGCCCAAACCCGGTGCGCAGATGCTCTGCCTCGCCGGCGCCGAGGCGCGATCTGCATCGGCAGCCTCCTTCGCTCTTCGGCGGCCACCACCGAATCCTTCCGATGCGGTGGTGCTGATCGCGCATTCCCGCGAGTGTCGACTTTCCCCTGACTATCAGGGGGTTCTTGACACTCGCCTCACGGCGGCGTCCGGGACGAGGCGAGTGAAGCCGGGGCGGCTGCGGGCCAGCGAGCCAGCCGGGGCCCGGTCAGGCTGCGAGGGCTGCGCTGACCGGGGTGACGGCGTCGCGGAAGCGGGCCGCATCAGGGCCTATGCAAGCGGCCGAGAGTCGCTCGGGAGCGTAGAGCTCACGCGCGAGCTCGATCACATCCTCAGCGGTGATCGCATCGACCTTGGCGATGATCTCGTCGATGCTGAGGAAGGGCAGGGCGAAGAGGGCCGAGCGGGCGTTGCGGCTCATCCGCCCGGGCGTCGACTCGAGCGCGAGCACGGTCCGGCCCTTTATGTGTTCCTTGGCCCGAGCGAGCTCCTCGGCGCCGACTCCCTCAGCCCGCAGCAGCTCGAGCTCGCGGCCGATGATCTCGCAGGCCTCGGCGACGTTCTCCTCGCGGGTACCGACGTACATCGCGACCATCCCTCGCTCCAGGTACTGATCGCTGTAGGAGCCGACCGAGTAGGCGAGCCCGCGAGTTTCGCGGATCTCACGGAACAGTCGCGAGGATGTCGCCCCGC
The DNA here is from genome assembly GCA_032122625.1 of Acidobacteriota bacterium. Lineage (GTDB taxonomy): Bacteria > Actinomycetota > Thermoleophilia > Solirubrobacterales > 70-9 > CAXMST01. Next base: position 72,214 of record JAQBGG010000004.1, on the reverse strand, counting down.
CGAAGATCGCATCGAGCGCCCCCAGCGTCCAGCGGCGCTCATCGTTACGGGCGATTCCGGGAGCGCCGAAGCAGATGTGGTACTGCTCGGTCTCCTTCGGATAGAAGATCAGGCTCGGCTCGTCGGCCGGCTCGGAAAGATCGGGGGGAGCGGCGGCACTGACCGGTGGATTCAGGTAGCGCCCTGCGAGCTCGACGATGCGCTCGTGTTCGAGGCTGCCGGCGGCGGAGACGACGATGTTGGAGCCGACGTAGCGAGCCTGGTGATACCTCGAGATCTCAGGGATCGGGACCTCGGCGATCACCTCGGCGCTGCCGAGCACCCGGCGACCGAGGGGATGGTCGCCGAAAACCGCACTGGCGAGAACGTCGTGGACCCGATCGGAGGGCTCGTCCTCATACATCGCGATCTCCTCGATCACGACCTGGCGCTCGGAGTCGATCTCGGGGAATGTCGGCTGCAGGAACATCTCGGCGAGCACGTCGAAGGCGCCCTCGGTGTGCTCATCGACAAAGCGCGAGTAGAGGTGCGTCGTCTCCTTCCCGGTCGCCGCGTTGGTCGCGGCGCCGAGGCCGTCGAAGTACTCGGAAAGCTCGATCGCCGAGTGGCGCTCGGTTCCCTTGAAGAGCAGGTGCTCGAGAAAGTGAGAGACCCCGGCTTGCGCCGGGGTCTCGTCCCTTGAACCTGTCCGGACCCAGAGCCCGAGCGTGACCGAGCGGACCGAGGGTACGACCTCGGTGACGACCTGCAGGCCGTCCTCCAACTCAGTCAGCTCGATGCCGTCCGGGAGTGTGGTCAACTCGGCTGGTGCTCCTGCGCGCGGGATCTAGTCGCGCGATCGGCGCTCGCGGCTGCCACCGCGATCGCGGTCGCGGCCACCTCGGCCACCGCGGTCACGGTCCCGGCCGCCACGCTCGCCCCGGTCCCGGCCGCCACGGCCGCCGGAGTCTCCTCCGGTGCCCATGTTGCTCAGATCCTCAGCGGACTTGCCGGCGATCGACGGATCGTCTGAGAGCCGCAGGCCGATCCGGCCGCGCTCACGATCGACCTCGACCACGGTCACCTCGATCTCGTCGCCCGAGCTGATCACATCGTCGACGGTGTCGACACGCTCGCCCGGCTTGACGTTGCTGATGTGCAGCAGACCGTCGGTGCCCTTGACCAACTCGATGAATGCACCGAAGGTGGTCGTCTTGACGACCTTGCCGGTGAACTTGTCACCGACCTCCGCCTCGCGGGTCATCATCTCGATCTCCTTGACGCAGGCCTCGACGAGCTCGCCGTTGGCCGCGTAGACGCGGACCGTGCCGTCGTCCTCGACGTCGATCTCGGCCTCGTAGGTCTCGCAGAGACTGCGAATCGTCTCGCCACCCTTGCCGATCACCGCGCCGATCTTCTCCGGGTCGATCTTGATCGACTCGATCCGCGGAGCGGTCGGACTGACCTGATCGCGCGGGCCGTCGATCGACTCGGCCATCTTGCCGAGGATGAACTGACGACCCTCGTTGGCCTGATCGAGCGCATCCTTGAGGATCTCGAAGGTCACACCGGTGATCTTGATGTCCATCTGCAGGGCGGTGATCCCGTCCTTGGTCCCGGCCACCTTGAAGTCCATGTCACCGAGGTGATCCTCGACTCCAGCGATGTCGGTGAGGACGATGTAGTCATCGCCCTCCTTGATCAGGCCCATGGCGACACCCGCGACCGGTGCGGAGACCGGTACGCCGGCCGCCTGCAGGGCCATCGAGGACGCGCAGACCGATCCCATCGACGAGGAGCCGTTTGACTCCAGCGTCTCGGAGACGACCCGCGTCACGTACGGGAAATCGTCCTGGTCGGGAATCGTCGGCAGCAGCGCCCGCTCGGCGAGCGCTCCGTGGCCGATGTCCCGGCGCTTCGGACCCCGCATGAACCCAGCCTCGCCGACCGAGTAGGGCGGGAAGTTGTAGTGGTGCAGGAAGGTCTTCTTCTCCTGCAGCCCGAGGTTGTCGAGCCGCATGTCCATCCGGGTCGTGCCCAGAGCGACGTTGGAGAGAATCTGCGTCTCGCCACGGGTAAACAGCGCTGAGCCGTGCACACGGGGGGCGATGTCGACCTCGGTCTCGATCGGGCGGATCTCATCCTGAGCGCGACCGTCGGGACGCTTCTTGTCCACGGCGATGTGCTTGCGGATCATCTCCTTCTCGACGATGCCGAAGTGGCGCGAGACCTCGGCGCCGAGCGCCGCGTCGGCGTCCTCGTCACCACTCTCGGGAGCGAGCTCGGCCTTGACCTCGTCCTTGACGGCGTCGATCGCGTCCTCGCGATCGAGCTTGTCCTTGACCTGCGTGGCCTCTTCCAGCTTGGCTCCGAAGCCGTCGTTGATCTTGGCGATCAGCGACTCGTCGGTGACCGGGGCCTCGACCTCGACCTTTTCCTTGCCGGCCTTCTCAGCCAGCTCCTCCATCGCGCCGATCAGCTTCTTGATCTCGCTGTGGGCGATGTCGAGGGCGTCGAGAACGTCGGCCTCGCTGACGCCGTCGGCGCCACACTCGACCATCAGGATCGCGTCCTTGGAGCCGGAGACGATCAGATCCATCTCCATCTCCTGGTGCAACTCCTCGGAGGGGTTGACGACGAAGTCACCGTCAACCTTGCCGACGCGCACGGCGCCGACGTACTCGGCGACCGGGATGTCGGAGACGGCGAGCGCAGCGGAGGCGCCGTTCATCGCCAGGATGTCGTACGGGTGGACGTGGTCCACCGACATCGGCGTCGAGACCAATTGGGTCTCGTACTTCCAGCCCTTGGGGAAGAGCGGGCGCAGCGGCCGGTCGATCATGCGGCACGTGAGCGTCGCCTTCTCGCCGGCGCGAGCCTCGCGCCTGAAGTAGGAGCCGGGGATCTTGCCGACCGCGTAGTGGCGCTCCTCGACGTCAACGGTCAGGGGTAGGAAGTCAAAGTCCTTGAGGCGTCCTTTGGTGGCCGTGCCGAGGACCATCGTGTCCCCGCTGCGGACGACAACCGCGCCACTCGCCTGCCGGGCAAACTTGCCGGTTTCGAACGAGATTTCCTCGCCGCCAATCTCCACAGAGACGCGGCTCACGTCAAACATACTCATACGTATTTCGTTTTCCTTCCGTAGGGCCGTCGCGTCCGGCTGCGGGAAACGGTTTCCCGAGCGATGACGGCGCCTTTGTTTCTCTCAGATTGCTCTGCTTAGTTGCAGAAGCTTACAGATCGCTCAGACGATCACAACGGAGCGGCCACCGACTCGGCCTACGCCGAGGCCAGTTCGGCTAGAGCCATGGCGAGATCACCGCGGATCAGCTCTGAGCCGATGAACCCCGCCGGGGTGCCGACGACGCCGCCCCGAATGCCGCTGCGGAAGTCGCGCTGCACCCGCTCGGCGACAACCTCCCCGCGCCGCTCCGCATCGAAACGGCTGATATCGAGGCCGAACCGCGCGGCCCGCTGCCACAGATGAGGATCATCGTGGTGGCCCTGGTCCTCCATCAGTGAATCCCAGAACGACCAGAACACGGGCTCCCCGCCCATGCCGGCGGCCGCCTCGACGGCCGCATGCAGCGCCGGCGCTCGGGGCCGCTTGCTGGCGATCGGGAAGTGCCGGACACAGAGGCTCAAAGGTAGCTCGCGGACCGCGAGCCAATCCGCGGCGCAGTGCGGGCAGGCCAGGTCGAGATAGAGGACCACCGGCGGCCCGGAGCCACGACGATGATCGTCATCCGCGGGCGGTGGGACCGCGGCGCTGCCGAGATCCGTGGCCATCGGCTCAACCGGGGAGTTAGGAGGTCTCTTCGAGCGCGTCGAAGATGACGTTTGCGCCCGGGATCTCAAGCGGCGTCGGCGCTGCCATCGAGAAGGCGACGGTCCCATCCTCGTCGACCAGGACGAGCGAACGGTTCGCATGGCCGCGCTTCTCGATCAGAGCGCCGTAGGCGCGGGCGACCTCGCCCTTGGGGTGAAAATCAGACAGCAACGGGATCGACAGCCCGAGTTCCTCCTGGAGGGCCTTATGGGAGAAGACGGAATCGACGCTGATGCCGATCAGCTTTGCGCCCCGCTCTTCGATCTCCTCAATGACCTCCTGGTAGATCGAGAGCTGAGCGGTGCAGACCGAGCTGAAGTCGGCGGGGTAGAAAGCGATCACGAGCTTGGTGCCGGCGAAGTCGGAGAGCGAGACCTCGTTCTGATCCTGATCCTCGAGCGTGAAGTCAGGAGCCCTGGTGCCGGCTTCGATCACCGGCGCAGGCCGAGGTCACCGACGAGCCCGCGGTAGCGCTCCAGGTCCTTGCTCTCCAGATAGCGGAGCAGGCGACGGCGACGGCCGACCAGCATCAAGAGGCCGCGTCGGCTGTGGTGATCCTTCTTGTGCTCGCGCAGGTGCTCGGTGAGCTCGTTGATGCGCTCGGTGAGGATCGCGACCTGGACCTCGGTGGAGCCGGTGTCGTTGTCGCCGCGGCCGTACTTCCCGGCCAGCTCTGCCTTTTGCTCTTTGGTGATCGTCATCTCTGCGGGAAAGGATAGGGGGTCGCTGCCGACTCGCCGTCAGCGCGAGCGCGAGAAGCTAGCACAGACCTCCCGCGCCTCCTCGACGTCACGGTTCATCTGCGCGATCAGATCCTCGGTTCCAGCGAACCGCTTCTCACCCCGGAGCCGCTTCGCGAAGGCGACCCGCAGAGGCTTGTCGTAGAGGTCCTCGTCGTGGTCGATGATGTGGGTCTCGATCAGCACGCCGCGGCCGGTCTCGAAGGTTGGGCGAACGCCGACGTTGACCGCCGCCGGGCGCCCGTTGGCGAAAGCGGCGTAGACGCCGTGGCCGGGGCAGACGACGGCATCGTCGGGAACCAGGTTGGCCGTCGGGAAGCCGAGTGTGCGGCCGCGCCGATCACCGCTCGTAACGGTGCCCTCGACCATGAAGGGTGAGCCCAGGCACCTGGCGGCATCGTCGACCTCGCCGGCGGAAACGAGGGCCCGGATCCGGGTCGAGGAGACAGTCTCGCCGTCCACCTCGACCAGCGGGACCACGCGGGTCTCGAACTCCTCGCGGGAGGCGAGCAGCTCCGGGGTGCCCTTCGCCCTGGCCCCGAAGCGGAAGTTCTCGCCGACGGAGACGTGAGCGGCGCCGAGGGTTCCGACCAGGATTCGCTCGCAGAAATCGACCGGATCGATCGAGGCGAACTCGCGGTCGAAGGGGATCACGACGATCTCCTCGACCCCGAGGCCCTCGATCACGTCGCGCTTGACCCCAAACGGCATGATCAGCTTCGGCGCCGCCTCCGGATGAATCACCTGCAGTGGGTGTGGCTCGAAGGTGAGCACCGTCTCGGCGTCACCGATCACCGCGCGATGGCCGACGTGGACGCCGTCGAAGGTTCCGATCGCGATCCGGCGCCTGCGTGGCTCGGCATCGGGCAGGCTTGTAACGCGGACGCTCATCGTCGGATCCCTCTCCCCCACTCTCTCACGCGAGCACCACCTCGGTCTTGAGCAGCCCGTCGCGCGCACGCGCGATCGCCAGCAGGCGGCCGTCGACGGTAAGTCGGATCGGACCCTCCCGGGAGCCGTCGCCAACGGCGAGCTTGACGCCGTGGATCACCTTCGTCGCCTCCTCCGCACTGAGCTTGCGCTCCGGCATCGGCGCGACCAGCGGCTCGACCGGAAGCACGCGCTGGCTCGCGTCCTCGAGCCGCAGGTGGCCGACGGCGGTCCGTCGTAGCTCCGCGCAATAGGCGTCGCCCAGCTCCTCGACGAGGGTGCGGATATAGGTCCCGGCCGAGCACTCGATCTCGAACCTCGCCAAGCCACGCTCGGGCTCGGTCTCGAGCAGGTCGGCCCGGTAGACCTCGACCTCGCGCCTGGGCCGCTCGACGTCCTCCTCGCCGCGGTGGGCCTTCTTGTAGAGCCGCTCGCCATCGACGCGGACAGCCGATGTGAGCGGCACCCGCTGAGTGATCCGCCCGGTCGGAAGCTGGAGTCGCTCGGGCACCTTGCCGGTCTCGGTCAACTCGCCCTCGGGGTCGCCCGTGGTCGAGCGCCAGCCCAGCCGAGCCGTGGCGAGGTAGGTCTTCGGCAGCCCGAGGACGTAACGCTGCAGCCGCGTGGCCCGGCCCAGCAGAACGATCAGCAGCCCAGTTGCGAAGGGATCGAGCGTGCCGGCGTGCCCGGCGCGGAGGCCATGCTCGCGTCGGGCCGCGGCGACGATCTGGTGGGATGTGCGTCCGGCCGGCTTGTCGACCAGCAGGAAGCCCGCCTCGGAGACCGACCCGGGCTCAGCCAAGCTGCGCGACGATCTCCGCCTGGAGGAACTTGACGACCTCGTGGTAGCTGAGGTCGGTGGAGAAGCCCGCCGCCCTCCGGTGGCCGCCGCCGCCCATCTTGCGGGCGATCTCGGAGACATCGACGTGTCCGTCGGTCGAGCGCAGGCTCACCTTGCGGGCCTCACCGCCGGCGTTCGGCTTGTCGCGGACCACAGCGGCGACAGCGGTGCCGTCGAGCGCCCGGATGAAGTCGATGATCCCCTCGGTCAGCACCTCGTCAGCGCCGGTCGCCTCGTAGTCCTCGATCGAGACATAGGTCAGCGAGAGCGCCCCGTCGAGGTGCCGCTCGACCCGATCAAGCGAGCGGGCCAGCAACCGCAGCTTCGCCTCCGGCATGCGCTCGTAGAGCCGGCGGAAGATCTCGTTGACATCGACCCCGGCCTCGATCAGTGCCGCGGCAACGCGGTGACTGCGGGCATCGGTGTTCTCGTACATGAACATTCCGGTGTCGGTGATCAGCCCGACGTAGAGCGCGGCTGCGATCTCAGGGGTTAGCTGCGCGCCGAGCAGGCCGGCGAGCTCGAAAACGATCTCGGCCGTACAGGCCGCGGTGTCGTCGACCAGGTTGATCGAGCCGAACCGGGTGTTGTCGTGATGGTGGTCGATGTTGAGGATGTCGCCGCCCTCCTGCAGCCAATCGACGGGCATCCGGTCGATGTTGCCGCAGTCGAGGAAGACAACCGTGCGGTCGGCGAGGTCGGCCGGGGGCTCGTGGAAGACCTCCTGAAGGGGCATGAACCGGTACTCGACCGGCAGCGGGAACTCCTTCTCCGCGAGGAACATGACCGAGTCGCGGCCGAGTTGAGTGAGGATCCCGTGCAGCGCCAGCAGGGAGCCGAGCGCATCGCCGTCGGGGCCCTCGTGGGTGGTCAAGAGGAAGCGCTCATCGCCGCCCAAGCGCGCGACCACTGCGGCCACAGCGGCCTCGATTTCCTCGGTCCGGCTCGCCACCTCGCTCACTCTGGCTGCTCGGGCTCTTCGGGCCCATCGTCGCTGTCGAGCATCCGCGTGATCCGGTCGGCGCGCTCGATGCTGTCGTCGTAGGTGAAGTTGAGCGCCGGCGTCCGCTTCAGCCGCAGCTGGGAGTTGATCGCCGACTGCAGCGGGCCGTGGGCCGAGCGCAGCGCCGCGAGGGTCTGCTCTTGCTCATGCTCGGATCCGAGCACACTGACGTAGACACGGGCGTGCCTCAGGTCTGGGCTGGTGTCTACTGATGTAACGGTCACGAACCCGATGCGAGGGTCCTGCAGCTCGGAGCTGATCGCGGTGCCCAGGACCTCCCTCATGACCTCGTTGACGCGCCGCATCCGCGAGGTTGCCATGGCGGGGCAGTCTAGACATTCGCCCCTCAGAGCCGCTGCAGGGCCCGCTCGAAGGCCGCGTGGGATGCGGGACTGAAGAGCCAGAACCGGGCCTCCTCGACCACCTCCTGGTCGGCGAGCGCATCGGCGGTCGTCCGCAAAGCCACCTCGGCTGCTTGATCCAGCGGGTAGCGATAGAGGCCGGTTGAGATCGCCGGGAAGGCGACGCGCTCGCAGCCGTGCTCGGCGGCAAGCGCGATCGAACGTCGATGACAGGCCGCGAGAAACTCGGGCTCACCCTGCCCTCCCCCATGCCATACCGGGCCGACCGCGTGGATCACGAAATCAGCCGGCAGAGCGCCGGCCCCGGTGATCTTCGCGTCGCCCGTCCGACAACCGCCGAGGCCGACGCATTCCTCGAGCAGCTCAGGGCCGGCCGCCCGGTGAATCGCGCCATCGACGCCGCCGCCGCCGAGCAGGCTCTCGTTCGCCGCGTTGACGATTGCATCAGCCGCAACGTCGAGGGTGATGTCACCCTGGTGAAGCGTGATCTGAGCCATCACCGGGACCGTCGATGAGTGACCATCTGGTACCGCGCGGTCGTCAGGCGAGGGTCTTTTCGACCTTCTTGGTCTTGAAGACCTCGAGGAAATCGCCCACCTTGACGTCGGAGAAGCCGTCCAGGGTGACGCCACACTCCTGACCGTTCTCGACTTCCTTGACATCGTCCTTGAAGCGCCGCAGGGACTTGACCTTGCCGGTCCAGACGACCGTGCCGTCGCGGACCAGGCGAACGGCCGCGTCGCGCGCGATCCGGCCTTCGTTGACCCGGGAGCCGGCGATCGTGCCGATCTTCGAGGCCTTGAACAGCTCCAGCACCTCGGCCTCGCCGACGGACTCCTCGACCTCCTCGGGCTCGAGCATGCCCTCCATCGCCGCCCGCAGCTCCTCCGTGATCTTGTAGATCACCGAATAGGTGCGGATCTCGACGCCCTCCGCCTGCGCCGCGCGCCGGGCGTCGGCGAGGGGCCGCACGTTGAAGCCGATGATGATCGCGTCGGAGGCGGCGGCCAGCATCACGTCGGATTCGTTGATCCCACCCGCGGCAGCCCGGATCACGTCGACGCCGACCTCGTCCTGCGGCAGCTTCGCGATCTCGTCCTGGAGCGCCTCGAGCGAGCCGGAGACGTCGGCCTTGACAAGTAGGTTGAGCTGCTTGATCTCGCCCTGTTTGGCCTTGGCAAAGACTTCCTCGAGCGTCACACGGCGGGCCTGGCGGCGGGCCAGAGCTTCGGTCTTGAGCCGGTTGGCGCGCTCCTGCGCCAGTTGGCGGGCGCGACGATCGTTCTCGACCACCTGGGCGCGCTCGCCGGCCTCGCAGGCGCCGTCGAAGCCGAGCACCTCGACCGGGTCGCCGGGGCCGGCGGTCTCGACGCGGCTCCCCTTGTAGTCGTGCATCGCCTTGACGCGGCCCCACTGCGAGCCCGCGACCATCGAATCGCCGACCCTCAGCGTTCCGCGCTGGAGCAGGACGGTGACGACCGGGCCGCGGCCGGGGTCGAGATGGGACTCGATCACGGTCCCCGAGGCCTCGGCGTTTGGATTCGCCTTCAGCTCCTCGAGCTCGGTGACCAGGAGGATCAGATGCAGGAGGTCGTCCAGACCCTCCTTGGTCGTCGCCGAAACGTTGCTGTAGACGGTGTCACCGCCCCAGTCCTCAGGCGCCAGGTCGAGCTTCGCCAACTCGGTCCGGACCTTGTCGGGCTGAGCGCCCTCCTTGTCGATCTTGTTGACGGCGATCATCACCGGGACCTCGGCGGCCTTGGCGTGGTCGATCGCCTCGATCGTCTGTGGCATGACGCCGTCGTCGGCGGCGACGACGATGATCGCGACGTCGGTGACCTTGGCTCCCCGGGCGCGCATCGCCGTGAACGCTTCGTGGCCCGGGGTGTCGAGGAAGCTGATCGTCTTGCCCTCGTGATGGACCTGGTAGGCGCCGATGTGCTGGGTGATTCCCCCGGCCTCGCCGGCGGCGACCTCGGTCGAGCGGATCGCGTCAAGGAGTGAGGTCTTGCCGTGGTCGACATGGCCCATGATCGTGACCACGGGCGGACGGTCGACGAGATCGTCCTCGGCATCATCGAAGACCGGATCGGAATCCTCCTCCTCGGCGGCGTGGACGATGTCGACCCTGCGGTCGAGCTTTTCGGCCAACACCTCCACCGTCTCATCCGGGAGAGTCTGCGTCAGCGTCGCCATCTCACCGAGTTGCATCAGGGTCTTGATCACCTCGGCCGGGCTGACGCCGAACGTTTCCCCGACCTCGCGGACGGTGGCGCCCGAGTTGAGCTTCAGGATCTCGGGCTCGAGCGGATCCTCACTCGGCTTGCTGGTCGGCTCCTCAAAGACCGGGCGGCGGCGTCGGCCGCGGCGTCGGGGCGGCCGCTGCGGTGGTGGGCCACCCATCTGGTCACGACGGGCCGCCTGCGAATCAATCACCACGCGGCGCCTCTTCTTGCCGGCGGCTCCGGCGGCGGCGGCTCCGGCGGCGGCAGGAGCCGCGGCGACCTTCGTCGCCTGGCTCGCGGCCTTCTCGGCGGCCGGCTTCGCAGCACCTGGCTTCGCCCCCGTCTTTGTCTCGTCGGCCGCCGGCTGGGCCGCCTTGTTGGGCTGCGCAGCAGGTTTCTTCGCGGCGGGTTTGCCCGGCTCCGCCGCGGCCTTCTTCGGCAGCGCGCCGACCGCGGCGAGCGCCTTCAGCGCGGTCTGCTGATCGACCGAGGAGGCGGCCGCCTTGACCTCGACTCCGGCCTCGTTCAGCGCAGCGATGACCTGTTTGCTCTCCAGGCCGAGCGCTTTTGCAATCTGGTGGACTCGCTGTTTCGCCATCTACCGGCTAGGCCTCCGTCGGCTCTGCAGCGGGCTCTTCGGCGTTGCTGGCCGCGGGCGTCTCCGCCGCGTCCTCGGCGACATCATCGCCCTCGACCGCCACGTCGTCGGCTGCTCCCGCGTCGTCGAGGTCGTCCTCGACGGCCTCCGCGTCCGGCTCCTCGACAGCCTCCGCGTCCGGCTCCTCGGCTTCCTCGGCCCCGGCACCCTCAGCTTCGCCTTCAGCGGCTGCGGCGTCCGCAGCGTCTTTCGCCGCTTCGGCTTCGGCTGCGGCCTCTTCGGCGGCGGCCGCCTCGTGCTCAGCAAATGCCGCTTCGGCGCGCCCGACGATCTCGGCGATCGCCTCGTCATTGGCCTCGGGGTCGGCCAAGGTCGAGACGTCGCCGTCGCCCAGCGACGCGAGCACGGTGACCTGGCTGGTCTCGAACCGAACCAGCGCCTGATGCTGTGGCAGGCCGCAGAAGCGCGAGCCGTCCAGCGAAGCGTTCGGGCAGCGGCGGCCGGCGGAAAGAACTGCGGCGCAGCGGCCGTCAGCGGCCTCCTGGCCTTCTTCCTCGACGTCGCTGTCGTCGCCCTTCTCGGCGAACTCGGACTCGCCGACGATGTCGACCCGCCAGCCGGTCAGCTTTGCTGCGAGCCGGGCGTTCTGGCCCTCGCGCCCGATTGCCAGCGAAAGCTGGTCGTCAGGAACGATCACGGTTGCCTGCCGCTCGGCGTCATCGACCAAGACCTCGCGGACTCGGGCCGGGCTCAGCGCCTTGGCGACGAATCGGGCGGGCTCCTCGTTGTAGGGGATGATGTCGATCTTCTCGCCCCGCAACTCGGAGACGACCATGCGGACGCGCGAGCCGCGGGGGCCGACGCAGGCGCCGACCGGGTCGACGCCGTCGCTGTGGGAAACGACGGCGATCTTCGAACGGAAGCCGGGCTCACGGGCGACGCCGACGACCTCGACCAGCTCATCGGCGATCTCGGGCACCTCGAGTGCGAACAGCTTCTTGATCAGCTCGGGGCTCTTGCGGGAGACGACCACGCTCGGTCCCTTGCCCTCGGCGGAGACGTCGGTGATCACGGCCTTGATCCGGGCGCCGTGGTCGTAGCGCTCGCTGTAGACCTGCTCCGAGCGCGGCAGCAAGGCCTCGACCCGGTCCCTCAACTGGACCAGCGTGTAGCGGTTGTCCGACTGCTGGATGATGCCGGTGATCAGCTCACCGACGCGGTCTTGAAACTCCTCGTACATCATCATCCGCTCGGCCTCACGGATCCGCTGCAGGACGACCTGCTTGGCCGTCTGCGCGGCGATCCGGCCGAAGTCCTCGGGGGTGACGTCGCGGATGTCGATCTGGTCCTCGTAGGGCGCCAGCATCTCGGGATCGAGCTCCGGGTCCTCGGGCTCCTCGAACTCGCCGGTCTCGGGGTTGACCCTCGGCTCCTGCTCGTCAACCGCCTGGGCTAGCAACTTCTCCTCGAGCTCAGCCGGGAGGATCAACTCGAAGACCCGGAAGTCGGCGGTATCACGATCGAGATCGACCCGGGCGTACTTCGCTGCGCCGGGCGTCTTCTTGTAGGCGGATAGCAGCGCGTCCTCGAGCGCAACCATCAGGGTCTCGGAATCGAGGCCCTTCTCCTGTTCGAGGACCTTGATCGCATCGACGATCTCACGACTCACTGGCTTACCTCCGAAAACTCGGGAACAAGATTGGAGCGATGCACGACCGCGAGTGGAATCTCGACCGGACCCTGCTCGTCGGCAACGCTTACGGCGCGCTCGTCGGCGGCTTGCAGGCGGCCGTTGAACGTCTTGCGGCCGTCGATCGGCTCGCTGGTGCGGACCTTTACCCGCGATCCGAGGAAGCGCCGGTAATGGTCAGGTTTGGTCAGGAGACGATCGAGCCCGGGCGAGGAGACCTCAATGGCCCAGTCGTCGCTGAGGTCGGAAAGCGCGCTATTGACCCGCTCACAGACTCCGAGATCGACGCCGTCGGGGTGATCGACATAGATCCGCAGAGCCTCGGGGCCCGCCTTCTCGACCGCGATCAACTCGATCCGCGGATCGACCGCTGTGATCTTCTCTGTGATGTCTTTCTCTAGCTCTAGCACTGGTTTCTCGCCCCTTCGCGAACCGCTCCAAGGCGATAAAAAAGGCGGGCCGGCGGCCCACCTCTCGCGACGAATCAGCTGCAAAGGTGAAACCTGAGTATAGCCACGCCAGAGCGGCGATCAAGAGTTGGGTTCGACCTCGACCATCAGGGTCAACGGACCGTCGTTGAGGAGTTCCACATCCATCTTCGCGCCGAAGGCTCCGCGGCTTGCGCCGAGTGCCTCGCAGACGGCGTCATAGAGGGCCTCAGCCCGCTCCGCCGGCGCGGCGGCGGTGAAGCTGGGACGGTTGCCTTTGGCGATCTCGGCGTAGAGGGTGAACTGGCTCACGCAAAGCACCTCGCGCTCGCCGAGCGGTTCGTTGATCCGGCCGTCCGCATCCTCGAAGATCCGCAGCTTGGCCAGCCTGGCCGCCATCTTCGCCGCCGTTGCCTCGTCGTCGGAGTGGGTGACGCCGAGCAGGACCAGCATCCCCGCGCCGATCTCGGAGATCGGCCGGCCGGCCACGCTGACCCTCGCCGAGCTGACCCGCTGGACAAGAGCACGCATCAGCGACCTACCCGCTAGGAGCCGGCCAGGCGCTCGCGGTAGACGCGGTAGTCGCGGCGGCCGGGCTGCAGGTTCGCGGCGATCGCCAGGTGGCGGCGGGCGCGATCGGAGTGGCCGCTGAGCGCCAGGGCCCGGCCGAGGCAGAAGTGGGCGAAGTCGTTGACGGGATAGTGCTCGATCACCGCCTCGAACTCAGCCACGGCCTCGCGATAGCGACGAGCCCGGAAGTAAGCACGACCGAGCGCCTCGCGGACCGACGACTTCTGCGGCTCGCGGGCCGCTACCCGACTGAGCGGTACCGCCGCCGCGTCGTAATCGCCCCGCTCCAGCAGGTTGATGCCGCGGCGGTAGAGCTCATAGGTGGAGTCCGGGCCGGTGGGCTCAGAATCGTCTTCGGGAGGGCACTCGCTCATACCTCAAAGCCTAGCCAGACGATGAGGTCGCCTCAGCGCCGCGAGCGCTCCTCACGGAGAGCCGCCACGCGGTCGAGAATCGCTTCCGCGACATCGTCCTTACTGCCACGCGGGAGAGCATGCGAAACAGCAGCCTCGACCACTGTGACCTCATTCTCGCTGCTGTCGAATCCGATGGCGGGATCGGAGACGTCGTTGACGACGATCGCGGCAAGACCCTTGCGCTCGAGCTTGGCGCGGGCGCGCGCGACGAAGTCCCCCCCGTGCTCGGCCGCGAACCCGACCAGGGTCTGATCCCCCGAACTCCGCGACGCGAGCCCTGCGAGGACGTCGGACGTGGACTCGAGCTCGAGGCTCGTTGCGCTGGAACTCTCCCGAACGAGCTTGCCCGGCTCCACGACCGCAGGGCGGAAGTCGGCAACGGCGGCGGCCATCAGCAGCACGTGACAGTCAACGAAGGCCCGCTCGGCGGCCTGCTCCAGATCCTCGGCGCTGACGACGTCGACGCGATCGACGCCCGCGGGCGTCGGCAGTGACACGTTGGCGGCGATCAACGTCACGACAGCGCCGCGGCGGGCTGCCGCCGCTGCCAGCGCCACCCCCATGCGACCGCTGGAGCGGTTGCCGATGAAGCGAACCGGGTCGATTGCCTCGCGGGTGCCACCGGCGGTGACGAGGACCCTGAGGCCGTCCCAGGCCCCTGCTGCCGTCGGCAGGGCCGCCTCGATCTCGGCCAGCAGGCGCTCGGGAGGCGGCAGGCGGCCGGTCCCGTACTCGCCGCGGGAGGCGAGCGGGCCCGTGTCGGGGTCGATCACCGTGATTCCTCGCTCGCGCAATGTGGTCAGGTTGGCCTGGGTCGCGGCCGCTTTGTACATGCGGTCGTTCATCGCCGGGGCGATCAAACGGGGAGCCGTGCAGGCGAGAAAGGACGTCGTCAGCATCGAGTCGCAGGCTCCGGCGGCCAGTTTCGCGATCGTGTTGGCCGAGGCGGGCGCGACGAGGAAGGCGTCGGCACGGGTGACCAACTCGAGGTGGGAGATCGGATCGTGCTCGGGGAGCGGATCGCCGGGAAAGGTGCCGCGGGCGGGGTCGCGCTCGAACTCGTCGATCAGGACCGGGGCGCCGACGATCCCCTCGAAGGTGGCGGCGCCCACGAAGCGCGTCGCCGCGGGCGTCATCAGCACCCGCACGCCGTGGTTGGCGCGCGTGGCGAGACGGGCGATCTCGATCGCCTTGTAAGCGGCGATGCCGCCACTCACTCCCAAAAGTATCCGCGCCATGCAGCCCTCCCGGGGGCCGAAGAGATCCGGCTAGTGCCGGTACTCGTACTTGATCTTGCCTTGGGCGAGTTCCTCGAGGCCGATCGTCAGGTAGTTGCCTGTATCGGTCTCCACCATCGGTGGAGTGTGCTCCTCGTAGGTGCCCTCGCCAAGGGCGCGGTAATAGCTGTTGAGCTGACGCGCCCGCTTCGCGGCGATGATGACCGCCGCATAATGGGAGTCGGTGCGCGCCATCAGTTTGTCTACTCGGGGCTTGACCATCGGCGCGGGACCTTAGCGCTTATGGCCGGCGGCCATTACCGGTCCAGCGCCGAGCGCACTATGCCTGCCAGTTCGTTGGCCGCGCGATCGATGTCGTCATTGGTAACCCGGTGGCCGAACTCATCCTTGGCGCGAAGCTCCTTACGAGCTTCCTCCAGCCGCCGCTCGATCGTCTCGGGATCATCGGTGCCGCGGCCCTCGAGCCGCTTTCGCAACTCATCCGCGGTCGGCGGCTCGATGAAGATCCGCACCGCCTCCGGCATCGTCTCGCGCACCTGCCGCGCCCCCTGCACCTCGATCTCGAGCACAACCGGAGCGCCGCCTTCGGTCCGGCGCTCAACCTCCGAGCGCAGGGTCCCGTAACGGTTGCCGCTGTAGGTGGCCCACTCGAGGAAGTCGCCGGCGGCGACGCCGCTGTCGAACTGCTCACGGGAGAGGAAGTGGTAGTCGGATCCGTCCTCTTCGCCCGGCCGCGGCGGCCTGGTCGTCGCCGAGATCGAGAGCTCGAGCTCTGGCACGCGGCTGCGCAGCTCTCGGATCAGAGTCCCCTTGCCAACCCCCGAGGGGCCAGTGATTACGAATACCCGTGGCACGGCGGCCATTCTGCCGCGGCGATCGGATAGCGAGGCGCGTCACGGCGCGTCGCGCGGGTCCTGTCGCCGGGCACCCCCGGACCGTGCTCGGCTGCGCCTGCGCGCGGGTCCGGGGGTCCCCCACCCGGCGCCACCCGCGCGACGCGCCGTGACGTCTTCTAGGACGGCGGAGCTAGCGGCGGCGGAGGAGGGCGACGAGCTCGGCGCGCTGGCGCTCCGAGAGGCCGCCGATCGTCTTCGACGGCGAGATCCGGCACTGGTTGAGAATCCGGTTTACCTTGACTCGGCCGTACTTGGGCACCGCGAGGATGATGTCGAAGACCTTGGCCGAGCCGAGCCACTCGGGCGGCTTCAGCAAGAGCGCGTCGATATTGACCTTGCCCGCCTTCAGATCCCGCTTCAGCTGAGCCCGCTTGGTACGGATCTCATTCGCCATTTCCAACGCCCTCATCCGCTGGTCCTTGCTGCGGGCGGGAATCGGAACGGCTGGCGAGGAGGTCGACGGCATCGGCGCGGCGATAATACATCCGCGACGCCCGTCCGTTGGCGGATCGGGGCAGGTTTCTATGAATTCACCTAGACCTGAGGTCGAGGTCGAGTGCGCGATTAGAACAAAGATGGGTTGTGATCGCGGTATTTGCGGATTGCGAGCGCGAGCGCTCAACTCACTGTCACATCGCGCCGAGCGCCTCCAGTTCGGTGCGGACCCGTGCGGCGGCCAGTGGATCGCGGAAGCTCGCGGTGCCAACGGCAACAACGGAGGCGCCGGCGGCGATCAGATCGGCCGCGTCGGACCCGGTCTCCACGCCCCCCATACCGACGACCGCAATGCCGACGGTGCCGGCAACCGCGGCCACCTGGTGCAGGGCGACGGTGCGCACGGCCGGCCCGGAGAGCCCGCCGCTGCCGGCCCCGAGCCAGCGCTCGCCGCTCGAGCGATCGTAGGCGGTGGCCTTGATCGTGTTGATCAGGGAGACGGCGTCCGCCCCACCTTGCTCGGCGGCGAGGGCGATCGCTGCGGGGTCGGCCACGTTCGGCGTCAGCTTGACGATCAGCGGCTTCGTGGTCAGGGGTCGGACGGCGCGCAGGAGCGCCAGCGTCTCCTCCGGTTGCTCGCCGACGATCAGCCCTGAATGCACGTTCGGGCAGGAGATGTTGAGCTCCAACGCCGCTACCTCATCGCGACCCCCGACCCCCTCGATCAGGGTCGAGAACTCCTCGGCGCTGGTCCCCATGACCGAGACGATCAACGGCACGGGCAACCTCGACAGGTGCGGCAGGTCATGCTCGAGGAAGCCCTCGAGACCCTTGTTCGGCAGCCCGATCGAGTTAATCATCCCCGCGCCCTCCTCCCACAGACGCGGGGGCGGATTGCCGGGCCGCGGCGCGGCCGTGATCGTCTTCGAGACGAAGGCGCTGAAGGGAAACCGCTCGAGCAGCTCCTCGCCGAACACCCGCCGAGCGGCGATCGCATCAAAGGTCCCCGACCCGTTGATGATCGGATGCGCGAGTTCGATCCCACAGAACACCAGAGGCGACGCACTCATTCCGGCACCCCCGCAGGGCGCAGCCCGAGGAGGTGCGGTGATCGGGGCGTCGCCGGGAGTTGGGTAGGAGGCGCGCATCCCCGGACGCGAAGCGGAGGAGATGCGCGATGTGCCTGACTCATCGGTGGCCCGCTCCCGCGATTAGCGCTGTCTCGATCTGATCGCCGCGGACGACGGGGCCGTCCACGCAGAGCCGCATGTAGCCGCCGGAGGCGAGGGGCACAGCGCAGCCGAAGCAGGCGCCGAAGCCACAGGCCATCGGTGATTCCATCGCCAGTTCGGAGGGGACGCCGCGCTCGGAGCAGAGGCTGCGCACCGCCTCGAGCATCGCCGGCGGGCCGCAGGAGTAGACGACGGCCGTGTCGGCCTGATCGCCCTCGAGCATCTGTGCCAAGAGGTCGGTGACGTAACCGCGGTGGCCGGCGTGGCCGTCCTCTGATGCGAGGCCGACCTCGGAGCACCGAAACAGCTCCATCCCGCCGGAGTGGGCGCGGTCGCGGAATCCGAGCAGCGTCCGCAGGGGCACCCCGCGACCGCCCAGCTCGCGCCGCAGGATCGCCAGCGGCGCCATGCCGATCCCGCCGCCAACCAGGATCGCCCCCTGAGCCCGCGGGTTGACCTCGCGCGGAGGCGAGAACGGGCGCCCAAGCGGCCCGGTGATCTGCAGCTGCTCGCCGGGCTCGAGCGCAGCGAGCCGGGCCGTGCCGGGGCCGACGTCCTCGAGCAGGAAGTCAAGCCGGACGCCGGAGCCCTCGGCGCCCCCGCGCTCGGCCTCGGCTACGGAGAAGGCGCGTGGGAGGTACGGGCGAGCGGATCCCTCACCCCAGTAGCTCTCGCTGGAGAGCATGTAGAACTGCCCCGCTGCCGGATCCGGCCCCTTACGATCGAGGGCGGAGAGGATCCGGTAACCACCTGAGGCTTGATTGGCGACAACCTCGGTGGCGCGTCGGCCCAGCGGGGCGAGGACGCGGCCCCCGGGCGCGGCGGGCGCGCTCAAGACGCGGCCCCTCCTCCGGTCGCCACCTCACCGCCGTGCAGCTCCTGCAGGCTGATCACCTCGGAGTCCCCCTGCCGTTGGGCGGAGATCGCCCGGGCCGCCGCCGAGGCCCCGGTCATCGTTGTTATGCAGGGAATCCCCTTGCGGGTCGCGGCACTGCGGATCTCATAGCCGTCGGAGCGCGCTCCGGAGCCCGTCGGCGTGTTGATCACGAGATCGACCTCGCCGCGCTCGACGTAGTCGACCACATGGGGGGAGCCGTCCTGGATCTTGTTGATCTCCTCGACCGGGATTCCCATCCGCGAGATTGCCTGCGCGGTTCCCCCGGTCGCGATGATCCGGAAGCCGAGGCCGTGCAGCAGGGTGGCGAGGCCCGTGGCGGCCGGCTTGTCGACGTCGGTGACGGTCATGAACACGGTGCCGGACTCGGGTAGCTCGACGCCGGCGGCGGCCTGCGCCTTGCCGAAGGCCGTCGGAAAATCCTTGGCGACTCCCATTACCTCGCCGGTGCTCTTCATCTCCGGCCCGAGGACGGTGTCGGCCCCTGCGAAGCGTGAGAAAGGCAGCACCGCCTCCTTGACGGAGACGTGGCCCGTCGGCATCGCCGGCACGTGCTGGTCGGCGAGGCGCTCGCCGAGCATCAGCCGGCAGGCGATCTTCGCCAGCGGCGCGCCGATCGCCTTGGAGACGAACGGCACGGTACGCGAGGCCCGTGGGTTGGCCTCGATCACATAGAGCTCGCCGCCGACCACCGCGTACTGAATGTTGATCAGCCCGATGACGCCGAGCTCGAGCGCGATCTGGCGGGTGGTCGCATCGATCCGCTCGAGCATCTCCGGCCCGAGGCTCATCGGTGGCAGCACGCAGGCCGAGTCGCCGGAGTGGACTCCCGCCTCCTCGACGTGCTGCATGACGCCGGCGAGGACGCAGTCGCTGCCGTCGCTGAGCGCGTCGACGTCGACCTCGATCGCGTTCTCGAGGAAGCGGTCGAGCAGCAGGGGGTGCTCGGGGCTCGCCTTGACCCGTTTGTCGAGGTAGGCGCCGAGGCCCTCGTGCGAGTAACAGATCTCCATCGCCCGGCCGCCAAGCACGTAGGAGGGCCGGACCAGCAGGGGGAAGCCGACGCCCTCGGCGATCACCTGGGCCTCCTCGGCGCTGAGCGCGGTCCCGTATGGCGGGTGGGCGATCTCTAGCCTGCGCAGCAGGGCCCCGAAGCGGCCGCGATCCTCAGCCAGGTCGATCGCGTCGACCGGGGTGCCGAGCAGTGGTACCCCTTCCTGCTCGAGACGCTCGGCGAGTCGCAGGGGCGTCTGGCCGCCGAACTGGACGATCACTCCCTCGGGCTGTTCCTGCTCGATCACGGCGAGCACGTCGTCGGCGGTCAGGGGCTCGAAGTAGAGGCGGTCGGAGGTGTCGTAGTCGGTCGAGACCGTCTCTGGGTTGCAGTTGACCATCACCGCGTCGCGACCGCATTCACGCACGGTCATCGCCGCGTGCACGCAGCAGTAGTCGAACTCGATCCCCTGCCCGATCCGGTTCGGACCCGAGCCGAGGATGACGACGCTCGGCCGCTCCCCGCGCCGTACCTCAGTGTGGGAGAGGCCGCGCGAGCTGCCTCCGCTGTCGGCCGCCGGGTCCGGCGCCGGCGCCCGCTCGGCGGCCGAGTAGTAGTACGGAGTCAGGGCCTCGAACTCGGCGGCGCAGGTATCGACGGCCTTGTAGGTACGGACCAGGCCCTCGGTGCCGTCGCCCTCGCAGGCCAGCGCCTCGAGCTCGCGCAGATACCAGTGATCGATCGCGGTCCGCTGGTGCAGCTCATCGACACTGACACCGCGCTCGAAGGCGGCGAGCATCAGGTCATAGCGGTCCGGGGAGGGCGTCTCCAGACGGTGCAGGATCTCGGCGGTGTCGGCCGGGATCTCCGCCGGAGAATCAAGCTCGCGGGAGCGCATCGCCTTGGCGAACGACTCGCGGAAGGTCCTGCCGATCGCCATCGCCTCGCCGACCGACTTCATGTGGGTCGTCAGGTTGCCCTCCGTCCCGGGGAACTTCTCGAAGGCAAAGCGGGGGATCTTGGTGACGACGTAGTCGATCGTCGGCTCAAATGCGGCCGGGGTTGCCTGGGTGATGTCGTTGGGGATCTCCTCGAGCGTGTAGCCGACGGCCAGTCGGGCGGCGATCTTGGCAATCGGGAAACCGGTTGCCTTCGAGGCCAGCGCCGAGGATCGCGAGACCCGCGGGTTCATCTCGATGACGACGATCTCGCCCGTCTCCGGGTGGACCCCGAACTGGACGTTGGAGCCGCCGGTCTCGACCCCGACCGCGCGGATCACCCGCAGTCCCTGGTCACGGAGCTCCTGGTAGAGCGGGTCACTGAGCGTCTGGGCCGGCGCGACGGTCACCGAGTCACCGGTGTGGACTCCCATCGGATCGATGTTCTCGATCGCGCAGACGACAACAACGTTGTCGTTCTTGTCACGCATCAGCTCGAGCTCGAACTCGCCCCAGCCGATCACCGATTCGTCGACCAGCACCTGGCCGATCGGGCTGGCATCGACACCGGCGGCAACGATCTCACTGAGCTCCGCAGAGGTGTAGGCGATGCCGCCGCCCTGTCCGCCCATCGTGAACGCCGGCCGCACGATCGCCGGCAGCGTCAGCTCGCCGGCGGCGAGGAAGGCGTCGGCCTCGGCGACCGACTCGACGATCTGGTTGAGCGGCACCCGCAAGCCCGCCTCCTCCATCGTCTGCCGGAACGCATCGCGGTCCTCGGCCCGGTGGATGGCGTCGTAGTCGGCCCCGATCAGCTCGACCCCGAAGCGCTCCAGAGTGCCGTCGTCGTGCAGCGCCTTGGCAAGGTTGAGCGCCGTCTGGCCACCGAGCGTAGGCAGCAGCGCATCGGGCCGCTCCTTCTCGATGATCCGGGCGACGACCTCGGGTCGCAGCGGTTCCACGTAGGTCGCATCAGCGAACTCGGGGTCGGTCATGATCGTCGCCGGATTCGAGTTGACGAGCACAACCCGGTAGCCCTCCTCGCGCAGAACCTTGCAAGCCTGGGTGCCGGAATAGTCGAACTCGGCCGCCTGACCGATCACGATCGGGCCGGAGCCGATCAGCATGATCGTGTTGATGTCATCCCGCCGCGGCATCAGATCCCGGCTCCAACGTCGATCGCAGTTCTCATGCCGCCAACTCCATGAAGTGGTCGAACAGGTACCGGGCGTCGTGAGGTCCCGGCCCCGCCTCGGGGTGGTACTGGACCGTGCCCCCCTCGACGTCGCGCAGGATCAGCCCCTCGACCGTGCGATCGTAGAGGTTCAGGTGGGAGAGCTCGGCGGCGCCGAAGTCCGTCTCCCAGCGGACCGGCTTGTCGCCCTCGATCCGCTGCTCTCCCCCCGGGCCGGCGACGGCGAAGCCATGATTCTGGGAGGTGATGTCGATCTTCCCGGTCGCCAGGTCTTTGACCGGGTGGTTGCTGCCTCGATGCCCGAACGGCAGCTTGAACGTGTCCAGGCCGATCGCCCGGCAAAGCAGCTGGTGGCCGAGGCAGATACCGAAGATCGGGCGCTTGCCGATCACCCCTCGCACCGTCTCGACCACGTAGTCCAGCGCCGCGGGGTCACCGGGGCCGTTGGCGAGGAAGATCAGGTCGGGGTCGCACTCGAGGATCTGCTCCGCCGAGCTATCGCAGGGGAGCAGCGTCAGCCGGCAGCCGCGCTCGCGGAACTGGCGGATTATCGAGAGCTTGATCCCGGTGTCGATACCGACGATGTGGGGACCGTCGCCCTCGAGCAGGACCCGATCTGGGGGGCTTACCGTCCGCGCCAGGTCAGACCCGCTCATCAATGGCTCGGCGCCGACCCGCCCCCGCGCCTCCGACTCGGGCAGCTCAGCCGAGAAGATCCCGCCCCGCATCGCCCCGCGGTCGCGGATGTGGCGGACCAAGGCCCGCGTGTCGACGCCGGTGATCGCCGGCACCCCGCAGTCGCAGAGCCAGTCGAGCCAGCCACGCTCAGCCGTCGCGCAGTCCTCGCCGTTATGCGCGTCGCGCATGATCACGCCCCGAGCATGGGCGGCGTCGGACTCCATCGCCGCGGCGCAGACGCCGTAGTTGCCGATCGAGGGGTAGGTGAAGGTGATGATCTGGCCCGCGTAGGAGGGGTCGGTGACCGACTCCTGGTAGCCGGTCATGCCGGTGTTGAAGACGACCTCCCCACAGCCGGCCCCGGCCACGTCGATAGCCCCGCAGAGCTCGCCCTCGAGGCGCGTCCCGTCCTCGAGAAGCACATACCCGGGCGTCATGAGCTGATCCCCGACGGGCAGGCCCGGACGCGAAGCGAAGCTGCTCGGTGTGCCTTCACGGGGCGTAGTCCAGCACGAGTCGCTGAATCGTCTTGAAGTCGTCGGTTCCGGCCTCACCGAGGAGTTCGAACAGGGCGGTCTCCACGCTCGTGCGCCAGGCGCCGGCCCGCTCCAGCTTGGCCAGGCCGAGGGCCTTGTTCTCGAGCGAGCGCGAGCCGACGGCGTCGCTGACGACGTGGACCTCGGTTCCCGCCTCAAGCAGGTCGAGCACCGTCTGATTGACACAGACATGGGTCTCGATCCCGCAGACGATCGCCTGCTCGCGGCCGCCAAGCTCGAAGCCCTCCGCTGCCGCGGCCGAGAAGGACATCTTTGAGATCGGCTCGGTTCCCTGCGGCAGGCGATCGGCCACTTCAGGCACAGTCGTTCCAAGACCCTTCGGGTACTGCTCGGTGACGATCACCGGGACGCCCAGCGCCCCGGCCCCGCTGACCATCGTCGCTGTCGCGGAGGCGATGCCCTCAAAGCCATCGATCGCATTACGGAAGCCCTCCTGGACGTCGACGACTACCAGCGCCGCGCGCTCGGGATCGAGCTTCGGCGAACTCACGCGACGGCTCCCATGCTGAAGGCGCGCTGGCGGTAGGCGACCGAGCCGGCGACGATCGTCACTACCGGACGTGATCGCAGCCGCCGGCCGACGAAGCAGGAGTTGGCGGAGCGGCTCTCCCAGCCGTCGGCTCCCGCCTCCCATTCAGCCTCAAGGTCGACCAGGGCGATGTTCGCCTCGGCGTCAACGGCGATCGTCGGGATCTCGAGGTCGAACAGGCCGGCCCCCGCGGTCATGCGCTCGACCAGGGTGCCGAGTTCGATGATCCCCGGTTGCACGAGCTCCGTGAAGAGAACCGGGAAGGCCGTCTCGAGACCGATCACCCCCATCATCGCCTGCTCGAAGGGCACCTCCTTCTCGTTTGAGGCGTGCGGCGCGTGATCGGTGCCGATGCAATCAACGGCCCCGGAGCGCAGGGCCTCGATCAACGCCTGGCGGTCATCCTCGGTCCGCAGGGGCGGGTTCATCTTGAAGCGCGAGTCGAGGCTACGGACCTCCTCGTCGGTGAGCACGAGGTGGTGCGGCGTGAGCTCGGCTGTGATCCGGGCGCCCTGCTGCTTGGCGAACTCGATCGCCTCAACGGAGCGCCGGGCGGAGAGGTGCTGGACATGAGCGCGAGCACTCTCGTAGAGACACAGGGCCCCGTCGCGGGCGATCATCGTTGACTCCGAGACGTCGGGAACCCCTGCGAGTCCAAGCTCGGCCGAGATCGCCCCCTCCCCCATGACCCCGTCGCCCGTCAGCTCCGGATCCTCCTCGTGCAAGAGGATGTTGCCGCCGACCAGGTGCTGGTACTGCAGCGCGCGACGCATCACCCTGCCTGAGGTGATCGGTAGCCCGTCGTCGGAGAATCCCAGCGCGCCCGCCTCGCGCAGAGCAGCCATCTCGGTCAACTCCCGCCCCCGCATGCCGACCGTGACCGTCGCGACGAATCCGGTCGGCACGGAGGCCTCCCTGCCGGCCTGCTCGCGCAGCGCCGAGATCGTCTCCGGCTCGTCGGTGACCGGGACCGTGTTCGCCATCCCGACAACTCCGCAGTAACCACCCGCCGCGGCCGCCCTGGTTCCGGTCTCGATGTCCTCCTTGTAGGCCTCGCCGAGATCCCGCAGATGCACATGCGGGTCGAAGAAGGCCGGCATCGCCGTCAGGCCCTCAGCGTTGATCAGTTCCGCGCCGTCCGGCTGCTCGCCCTCACCGGCGCCGGTGATCTCCGCGATCCGGCCGTCGCGGATGACGACGTCGTGGGCGCCATCGATCCCGGCCCGCGGGTCGAAGAGGCGGGCGCCGCGCAGTAGAAGAGCTCCTGGGTCCCCGCGCCAGTCGAGGCCGCTGATCGCCCCGTTCGCGGCGCTCACGCCGGCTCTCCGATCGTCGGTGCGCCCTCGGACTCAACCGACTCGAGTCGCCCGCCGACGCTCCGTACCGGCCGCGGTCGATCGGAGCCCGCGAGGATCTCGTAGAGAACCGCCATCCGCACGAGGAGCCCGTTCCGCACCTGAGCGGTGATCAACGAGGCCGGCCCGTCGATCACCTCCGGCGCCAACTCGATGCCGCGGTTGACGGGGCCGGGGTGCATCAGCAGCTGACGGGATCCGAGCCGCCGCGGCCCGATCTGATAGCCGGCGGCGTACTCGCGCATTGTCGGGACGAAGCTCTCGGCCATCCGCTCCCGCTGCATACGCAGGGCGTAGATCACGTCGGCGGAGCCGACCTGGTCGAGGTCGTAAGCGACCTCGCAGCCGAAGGCCTCGCCGAAGCCGCGCGGAATCAGGGTGGGCGGACCGGCGACGGTCACCTCGGCGCCCATCAGGCTGAAGGCACGGACGCAGGAGCGAGCCACTCGGCTGTGGGCGATGTCGCCGACGACCCAGATCTTCTTGCCGTCGAGCGAGCCGAGCCGGTCGAGGAGGGTGTAGACATCGAGCAGCGCCTGGCTCGGGTGCTCGTGCTTACCGTCGCCGGCGTTGATGATCGCCGCGTCCGTCCAGCCGGCCACCAGCTTCGCCGCCCCGGCCGCAGGTGAGCGGATCACGATCGCCTCAGGGTCGTAGGCGGTCAATGTCGCCACGGTGTCCTTCAGCGACTCTCCCTTGTCGACCGAAGAGCCCTGCGCCTTGATCGAGATGACATCGGCGGAAAGTCGCTTGGCAGCGAGTTCGAAGGAGGCGCTGGTCCGCGTGCTCGACTCGTAGAAGAGGGTGACGATCGTGCGCCCTCGCAGGGTCGGCACCTTCTTGATCTCCCGCTTGCCGACGGCGGCGAAGCTGGCGGCGCGCTCACAGATCCGCTCGATGTCGTCGCGAGTCAGATCCTCGATCGAGAGCAGATTCCTCATCCTTGCTCACCGCCCAGCGTCGCCGGCGCCCGCATCGCGCCGATCGTCACCTCGTCGATCCCATCGACCTCCTCGAGCTGGACGTTGACCCGCTCCTCGAACGCCGTCGGCAGGTTCTTGCCGACGTAGTCGGGGCGGATCGGGAGCTCGCGGTGGCCGCGGTCGGCAAGCACCGCCAGTTGCACCCGCTGTGGGCGCCCGTAGTCGAAGAGCACGTCGATCGCTGCGCGCACCGTGCGACCGGTGAAGAGCACGTCGTCGGCGAGCACGATGGTCAGGCCGGTGGGATCGAAATCGAGATGTGAGGCCTCGACAACCGGAGACTCGCGCGGGTCCTGAAGGTCGACGTCATCGCGGTAGAAGGAGATATCGACGTCGCCGAGTGGGATCTCGGCCCCGGAGAGTTCGGCGATTAGAGCGTGCAGCCGACGGCCGATGATCGCCCCCCGGGTGTGGATACCGACGATCGCGAGATCCTCGCCCCCGGGATTCTTCTCAATGATCTCGTGCGCGATGCGCACCAGCGTCCGGCGTAGGTCGTCTCGGTCGAGAACGATCCTCTCGCTCATAACGCTCCTTCCTGGCCTCGCGGGACCGGGTTAAAGAAACGACCCGACCAAGGTACCAGCCCCGGCAGCGAATGCAACGGCCGCGGGCCCGATCCGCACGGCCGAGGCCGGAATCCGGGGGAACTTCGCGGCTGATCGGATAACGTGCGGCGGGTGTCACAAGCCGTCGAGCAGGTGATCTCTGAGCACGAAGCAGCCGGGCGCCGCTTCCGCGCCGATGACGTCGGCAGCTTCGTCCGAGAGGAGGGCGAGGGGCCGCCGGTCGTCTGCTTCCACGGCGTGCCCTCCAGCAGCTTCCTCTACCGCAAGGTCAACGCCGAGCTCGCGGCCCGGGGCCTGCGGGGCATCGCCTTCGACTTCCCCGGACTCGGTCTCGCCGAGCGACCAGCCGACTTCGACTACTCGTGGTCGGGGCTCGCAAGATGGAGCGGCGCGGCTATCGATGCCCTCGGCATCGATCGTTGCCATCTGGTGATCCACGATGTCGGCGGGCCCGTCGGCGCCGAATGGGCCGTCCGCAATCCCGACCGGGTGCTCTCGATGACCGTCCTCAACACGCCGCTGAACGTCGCCACCTTCCACCGGCCGTGGTCGATGCACCCATTCTCGATCCCCCGCGTCGGAGAGCTGTACCTGCGCTCGATGACCCGCTTCGCCCTCACCCAGCTCTTCCAACTGCAGGGGATCGGCGATCGCGGCGCCGTCGATAAGGCCGAGATCGGTGCCTACTACGACCTGCTCAAGCGTGAGGACGGCGGCGCAGCCTTCCTGCGGATCATGCGTGGGTTCGAGCTGACCCAAGACAAGCAGGACTTCCTCTGGGAAGGATTGGCGGAGCGCGCCTACCCCGCGAGCGTCGTCTGGGGCAAGGACGACCCAGCGCTGGGGATGGAGTTCTGCCGGATCGCCTGCGACGTGCTCAACGTGGACGAACCAACGCTGGTCCCCGCCAAGCACTTCCTCCAGGAGGATCAGGCGCCGGCGATTGCCGAAGTCGTCAAGGCGATGGCCGCGTGAGCCGTCCGCCGCGATCAGCGAGCAGGTCGGCGGGGCGGATCGCTCAGGGCGTCCTTAGGTCGATGCGAGAATCGTGTCGAGCCAGTCAAAGACGCGCTGATCGCGGAGGCCGAGCGCCCGTGGCTCGCAGTGTGAGTCGGCGCCCTCGGCCTCGCTGAAAGCGACGAGAGCTTTCTTCTCGGCCGGCGTTGAGACCGCGTCGTGAAGCTTCTTTGACTCGCCGGGCCAGAACTGCTCGTTGTCGGGGTCGGTGATCAGGATCGGGCACTCGATCCGCTCCGCGATCCCGTCCAGGGTGTAGTCGGCGAGAGCCTGATAGACGTCGAACGGCGTCTCCTTACCGTAGGGGCGCATACGGAAGTCGAGGCTGCCACGCGTGGCCTTCGAGAAGCGGGTGCCCCAATCCATGTTGCGGTTGAACTTCTCGCGCTCTCCAGTCTCGAGTTGCTTCTTCATCGAGCCCGGGATATGAGCGAACCAGGAGGTGCCGACGTCCCAGACACCTGGGTCGGCGATTGCCGCGGCGATCCGCTTCTCGAAGGCGACCGCACGAGGCACCCAGTAGCCGGCTTGACTGACTCCGTGGAGGGCGACCCGCTCGGAATCAACGCACTCGAGGCCGAGCGCGAAATCGACGACGGGTTCGATCACGGCCTCCCAGTCAGGGCGGAAGTAGAGGCCCTGCCGCCACAACGCTGCGCCCTGGCCGGGGCCGTCGAAGGTGAGGCAGTTGTATCCGCGGTCGAGAGCAGCCGCGGCACCCTGCAGCCACATCGCAGAGACGGGCCCGTCGGAGCCGTTGTTGAGGATCAGCAACGGCCGCGGCTCATCACCCGCGTCCACCCGGAAGAGGTAACCCTCGAGCTCGGTGCCCTCATACGGGATCGCGAGCGGCTCGATCGCGGGATCGCGGGAGCGGGCGAAGCCCTCCCAGGCCGCGCGATGAAGCTCCCACGTCGGCCTCATCCGCCCCGGGTCGTCGGTCGAGTCGAGGAAGAAGGTGGCGGTGTCGTAGTAGGTGGCGGAGCGGAGCCAGGCGTCCCGCGCGCTGATCATGTGTGACGCCGCCTCGGCCTCCCGAGCGATCCCGGCGATCCGATCCCCGGTCGCCTTCCACTGCTCGAACCAACTCTCGGCGTCACCATCCTTGATCCGCGCCGCGGTCGAGAGGCACTCGCCGATGTCGGCGCCACGGTAGTAGGTGGCCCCGAGGGTCAGCTCCATCATGAACTCGAAGTCCTCGTGCTTGAAGAACTTGTCGCGCTTGTGATGCATGGCGGCTCCTCTCGTGGATGACTCAGGCGGCAACGTTATCCCGGCGAGCCGGTCTTGATCGGCGCGGTCTCCGGCGTCCGGGCCAGCACGATCAAGGTCAGCAAGGCGGCTGCGACGAGCATGTAGGCGGGCGCCAGGTCGGTGTCGAGGATCTTGATCAAGGCGGTGGCGATCAACGGTGCGGTGCCGCCGAAGACGGTGGCGCCGATGTTGAAGCTGAGCGAGACGCCGGTGTAGCGGGTCCGGGTGTTGAAGAGTTCGGTGGTGGTCGCGAGTGCCGCGCCCGAGAAGAGCGTCACCAGGCCCATCAGGATTGCCTGCGTTGGCACGACCGTAACCGTCACAGCCCCCGCGAGGACGAGGAAAAGTGGGATCGCCAACGCCGCCATCGAGATCAGACCTGCGTAGAGCACCGGTTTTCGCCCAAAGCGGTCGCTGAGGCCGCCCACCATCGGCGAGCCGACCATGAAGACGGCGGCGGCGATCATCCCAGCGAGGATTCCCTCCTCGGGTCGCGCCCCCTGAAAGCTGACCAGATAGGTCGGCACGAAGGTGACGATCACGTAGTAGCTCAGCGACTGGTAGCCGTTGAGCAGCGAGCTGATCACCAGAGGGCCCCGCTCCGTGTTGAACAGCTCCTTGATCGGGATCTCCTCCGCGCCGTCTCCCGCCCGCTCGTCGAAAGCCTGGGACTCGGGCGCACGCAACAGTGCGAGGACCGCGATCAGGCCGAGCACGCCACCCATCAGAAACGGAATGCGCCAGCCGAAGTCGAGCATCTGCCCATTGGTGAAGACCAGGTTGAGAACGAACACCGTTCCCGAGCTGAGCAGTGTCCCGACCCCGGCTGAGACCTGGGCGTAGTTGACGAACCAGCCGCGGCGCTCGGCCGGAACGCTCTCGGCCAGGAGCGTGATCGCGCCGCCGAACTCCCCACCCAGCGAGAAGCCCTGGGCAAGCCGAACCACCATCAGCAAGATCGGCGCCGCGATGCCGATCGACGACTCGGTTGGCATCACGCCGATCATCACCATGCCGACGCCCATCACCGAGATCGACAGCAGCAACGCGGCCTTGCGCCCGTGCGTGTCGCCGTAGTTGCCTATCAGGGCCGCGCCGAGCGGGCGCATCAGGTAGCCCCCGGCGAAGATGCCGAAGGTGGCTAGCAGCGAGTCGACGGTCGACGCGGCGGGGAAGAAGAGCGTCGCGATGATCGGCGCGAGGTAGACGTAGAGGGTGAAGTCGTACCATTCCAGCGCTGCGCCGAGCGTGCCTGAGAAGACCGATCCCCGGGTGTGGCCGCCCTCCTCGGTCACGGGCTTTCTTTCGCGCTCTCGGCGAGCGCCCCCTCCTTCTGCAGCGATGGTTGCCCTCGCTCAGGGAACGGCAGCTCGATCCGGTCGAAATCGCGGGGCGCGACGGCCTCGGGAAACACCTCGCGCGCCTCGTCGAGGATCTCGGGGATGAAGTGGCGGGCCGAGATGTGGACCAGGGCGAGCATCGAGACGCCGGCATCGGCGGCGATCAGCGCAGCCTGGCGTGCCGTCGAGTGACCTGTCTCATCGGCTCGCTCGATCTCTTCCTCGGCGAAGCTGGCGTCATGGATCAGAAGGTGGGCCCCGGCGGCAGCCTCCCGGGTCGCGTCGCAGGGCCGGGTGTCACCCGTGAGCGCCACCCGCCGGCCGGGACGCTCCTCGCCCATCACCTGCTCGGGCCGCACCGTCCCATCCGTACCGCTGACCTCCTCGCCGCGCTGCAGTAGCCCGAAGTCGACGCCCTCAGAGACGCCGAGTGACGTCGCGACATCGGGGTCGAAGCGACCGGGGCGCGGCTGCTCCCAGAGTAGGTAGCCGTTGGCCGCGACCCGATGCTCGACCGCGAAAGGCTCGACCGTATAGCCGTCGAAGTTGACCCGATCCCCCACCTCCAGTTCATCCAGCTCGACCTCGTAGCCGACGCGACCGATGACCCGTGAAAGCGAGGCGTACAGGTCCCGAAGGCCCGGGGGTCCGTAGACGACCACCGGCTCCTTGCGGTCCTGCAGGTCCCACGTCTTCAGCAGTCCGGGGAGGCCGAGGTAGTGGTCGGCGTGCAGGTGCGTGATGAAGATGTCGGTCACTTGGACCAGGCCGGTCGAGCGCTGCATCTGCCGCTGCGTGCCCTCGCCGCAATCGAACAGCAGCCGATCGCCGCCGCGCCGGACGAGCACCGACGCTGTATTGCGCCGCGCCGAGGGCACCGAACCGCCGGTGCCGAGAAAGATCACATCGAGGTCCATCCCGCCGAAGCGTAGTCGGGCGCCGCGCGGCGGCCGGCGTCACGCAGGCAGCCGCCGATGCCGCAGTCACCGCGAACGGTGCCGGAGGGAACATATGTTCGTCTGTTGAATCGCCTAAGCTCCCGGCAGCGAGCGCCCGTAGCTCAGCTGGATAGAGCGCGCCCCTCCGGAGGGCGAGGCCGCAGGTTCGAATCCTGCCGGGCGTGTTGGGGAAGGGCAGGGGTCTGGATGTTGACCCCGAGGGTTGATGCCTGCGGGGCGCCTGGCACCGAGCCGGGCGCCGTGGGATCACTCATCTAGTCTGCGCTCGATGACGGCAAAGGCAGACGCCGGCCTCGAACCCGATGAGTACTGGGAGGCGCGGCTGAGGGAGCGTCCGGGGCTCGACGGCGTCGGCGTGTCCGGGCTCGGGCCCGGGTTCAACCGCTGGGCCTACCGAATCCGGGCGATCAACTTCGAGCGGGCGCTGCGGGGATGCCTGCAGGCGGGGGCGCCGGGCCGGGTCCTCGATATCGGCTCGGGGACCGGCTTCTGGATCGACCGCTGGGAACGCCTCGGCGCTCGGGAGGTCGTCGCCAGCGACCTGACCGAGGTCGTCGTTGATCGGCTGGCGGCGAAACGCCCCGGGCTCGACGTGCGGCGGCTCGACATTGGCTCCGAGGGCGCGCTCGCGGCCGCCGGACTGGAGCCTGGGAGCTTCGACTGCGTCTCGGCGATCGACGTGCTCTTCCACCTGCTTAGCGGCAGCGCCTATCGGACCGCCTTCGCCAACGTCGCAGCCCTGCTGCGCGAAGGAGGCATGTTCGTCTTCAGCGAGGACATGGCACGGGGCTCCGGCGTGCGCCGCCGCCAGATCAAGGTGACTCGCTCCGCCCGCAGAACCCGGCGGACCTGGGAGGCCGCCGGCCTGGAGGAGTGTCACCGCTCGCGGCTGTTCGTGCTGATGAACTTCCCCAGCACCGGCGGCGCCGCGGCGCGGCGGCGCTACCGGCGCCTCGATCGCCTGCTCAGCCCGCGTCCCTGGCTCGGTGGCCCGGTCGGCGCCGCCCTGTTTCCGCTCGAGTGGGCGCTGACGAAACGCGGCGACCAAGGACCGTCGACCAAGCTCGTGATCTGCCGGAAGCCGGCGAGATCCCCCGAGCCGCCAAGGCCCGCACCGGGGGACGCCAAATGAGGGGTCCCGCCCGGCTGATCCGCCGGCCGCCGAGCCGGTTTCGAACCCGCGTGCTCTCGGTCGGGCCGATCCCGCCCGAGTGGGGCGGGCGGCTGCGCGGCGGCGTCAGCCGCTTCAACGCCACGCTGCTCGAGCAGTTCCGGACCCGACCCTGGCGCCATCGGATCGAGCCGCTCGGCGTCTTGATCCCACCACCGCAGCGGGTCAAACGCTGGCGGGCGAAGAAGGGCTGCCCATTGCCCGTGTTCATGCAGCCGGAGGAGGGTCGGCCGCGGCGGTTCACCGGCATCCTCATGGACGAACTGGCCGCCGATGTCGTCCTGCTCAACAACCTCGCCGCCTTCAACGGCGCCCGCTACGCCCGCGTGCAATCGCAGGTCGCGCCCCAGGTGCCGATCGTCGCCGTCGTCCACGAGTGGCGCGCGATCCGGGCCAAGGTTGACGAGGAGCGCCGCCTGCGCTACCTGCGGGCCGCCCAGCTCGGGCTCGACAGCGTCGCGGCCGTCACCTTTCCCTCCGAGCACACCAGCCGGCTCGGCCGGGAGGAGCTTGGCCTGCGCTACCCGCAGCGGTCGCAGGTGATCCCCAACCCGCTGCAGGAGGCTTTCGTTGATCCGGCGATCGAGATCGGCGGCGAGCGGCGCGGCGTCGCCTTCGTCGGCAGCTTCAACGACCGCAAGAACCCAATCGCGCTGATCGAGGCCGCGGCCGAATCGGGCTTCGAGCTGACGATGCAGGGTCGCGGGCCGCTGGAGGCCGAGCTGCGCGAGCGGGTGGCGGAGCTCGGGATCGAAGAGCGCGTGATCTTCCCACCCTACGTCGAGCCCCCGGGCCACGTCGCCGCGGTGATCGACGTGATGCGGAGCAGCGAGCTGGTCTGCCTGCCGAGCCTCAGCGAGTCATTCGGGCTGGTCCAGATCGAGGCGCTAGCCACCGGAACTCCGGTCGCCGCGTTCGGGCCAACCTTCGAGGAGATCCAGGAGCGAATGGGAACCGACATCGGCGAGCCGATCTGGGAAGGCACGGCCGAGGAGATCGCGGCGGCGATCGAGCGGATCAGGGCGCGCAGCTTCGATCGCGCCAAGTTGCGACGCCGGGCGCTGCAGCGCTTCTCGCCGACGACGGTCGCCGCCGAGTACGCCCGGCTGCTGCGAGCCGTCGCCCGCAACGCGACGCCAAAAAGAGAGGGCGCCCTATGAGCCACTCAGCGGGTCCGGTAGCGGACTGTGCCGCTGTCGCAGAGCACCGAGTCGTCGGAGGGTCCGACGAAATCGAGGTCGAGGTAGGTGAGCCGGACGCGGCCCCCCAAGCCGCCATCGCCCAGTCGCTTGCCGTTGATCTTGATCTCGACTCCGTTCGGCGCATCGCCGGCCAGGGTGAAGCGACCGCCCTCGATCGGCAGGCGACCCTCGAGCTTGACCGCCAGTTTCGTCTTGCTGCGCTGCCCGTTATTGGACTCGCAGCGCGCCGGGAGCTTAGCCTTGAGCTTGCGGAGCTCATCGCCCTGGTCCTTGAGCACGACTTTCGCGCCCGATCGGGGTATTGCCACATGCTTGCCGGCGTAGGCGACCGTGACCAGACCGACGGCGCCGGCAACCAGAAGCGCCAGCAGCAGTGCCGTAAACCTGAGAATCCCGCTTGCCCTCATCCTTCTACCTCCTCAACGTGGGTTGACAACATGGCCAGCATCGGCCATGCAGCCGTGTCCCACCAGAGCCCCGCAGCGGGTTCCGCGACACCCCGGGGGGTTGGTCGATCAACCTGCTGGAGGGTTGAGTCAGGCCGCCCGCGCTTCGAGATCCCGGCGGATCCGGTGCTCGCCGTAGAGGCTGCCGATCGGGCCCAGGGTGACGACGACGATCGCTGGGAACCACCAGCCCCAGCGCTCCTCGGCGACACCCCTGACGCAGAGGAAGACAAGGGCCAGGAAGCCGGCGCCATGGATCGGGCCGATGATCGAGACCATCGCCTCGTTGTCGATGATCCCCACGAGGTTCGCGAGCAGGGGAAGCAGGAGGATCAGATCGGCGATCGCGATGATCCGGATCAGGTTGAGCTGCTTCAGGGTCTTCCGCGCATCGGTCACGGCCGTACCTCCGGGTGGTCTCGGTACCAGGCAATCGTGCGGGCAAGGCCGTCCTCGAGCGAGACCGCAGGACTCCAGCCGCAAAGCTCGCGGATCTTCGTCGCATCGACGTACTGGCGGTCGATCTCGCCCTCGGGGTTGCCGGTCCCACGAATCTCCGGCTCGACGCCGGTGCCGGCCAGGCGGGTGATCGTCTCGACGATCTCGAGCACGCCGTAGGGCCGCTCGCCGCCGGCGTTGAAGGCCTCGCCGCGGACCTGATCACGACCGAGGTTGTCGGCGATCGCCAGATAGGCGGCCGCGGCGTCCTCGACGTAGAGCAGATCGCGGACCGGGCTGCCGTCAGAGCGCAGCACCGGTGATCGTCCATCGATTGCTCCGCAGACCGTCTCCGGAACCAGGCGGGAGAAGTTGAGGTCGCCGCCGCCATAGATGTTGGCGAACCGGGTGACCGCGATCGGCAGGCCGTAGCTCGGCCACCAGGCGCGGGCGATCAGGTCGGCAGCGGCCTTTGAGGCCTCGTAGGGTGCGGTCGGCTGCAGCGCGTAGTCCTCGCGGTAGGGCAGCGACTCATGGGCACCGTAGGCCTTGTCGGAGGAGGCGAAGACGAAGCGCTCAACCCCGGCCTCCGTGGCGGCCCCAAGCAGCGTCCAGGTGCCGCGGACGTTGGTGTCGAGCGCCGCGACCGGGGCGGCCTGGACGGTGCCGACGATCGTCTCGGCGCCGAGGTGGAAGACCGAGTCGATCTCGCGATCGCGAATCAGCGAGCCGAGCAGCTCGCCGTCGATGAGATCACCGACCTGCTCGTCGATCTGCTCCTCGATCCCGATCATCGCCAGCGTCGATGGCTTCTCGCGCTTGCTGCGGCGGTCGAAGCTCGTCACCTCGACGCCGCGGTCGAGGAGCGCTCGACAGAGCCAGGCGCCGACGAACCCGCGTCCACCCGTGACGATCGCCCGCCTCATTGGGCCCCCGCCCGCTCCCAGATCTGCCAGGGGGCCCTGCCGCCCTCCCAGAGGTCGTTGAGCAGGACCGCGTCCTTGTAGGTGTCCATGCAGTCCCAGAAGCCCTCATGCCGGAAGCCGCGTAGCTCACCATCGCTCGCCAGCCGCTCGAGCGGCTCGCGTTCCAGCACCGAGTCTTCGTTCACGTAGGCGAGCGCCGCCGGCTCGAAGAAGAAGAAGCCGCCGTTGATCCACTGCTCCATGCGCGGCTTCTCGACGAAACCGCTGACCCGATCCTTGCCCTCGAGCATCGCGACCCCCCACGGGGTGTCGGGCCTGACGAGCGTCAGCGTCGCCGCGGCACCGTGTCCCCGATGGAAGTCAAGCGCGGCCCCGAGATCGACGTCGGCGACACCGTCCGCGTAGGTGAGGGCGATCGTCTCCTCGCCCAGCCGTCCAGCCGCGGCGGCGACGGCCAGGCGCCCACCGGTCGGTGTCGGCAGACCGGTGTCGACGCATTCGACGCTGACACCCTCGGGCCAAGGCTCAGCGGTGGCGAAACGCTCGATCAGCTCGCCCTTGTAGCCGGTCAGGAGGAGGAAGCGGCGAAAGCCCTGAGCGGCATAGATCCTGATCACGTGCCAGACGATCGGGCGACCACCAATCTCGACAAGCGGCTTTGGGATCGCGTTCGTCTTCTCCTGCAGGCGGGTCCCCCGACCGCCGCAGAGGATCGCGACCGGCTCGGGCCGACGCGGGGATTCAGCCTCCGGTCGCAGGTGCTTCAGCAGCCGCCGGCGACGGCCGGCAGGATCGTGACCTCGGCCCCATCCTCGACTGCCGTCGCCAGCCCGTCCGAGAAGCGGATGTCCTCGCCGGAGACGTAGACGTTGACGAATCGGCGCAGGTCACCGTTCTCGGTGATCCTGTCCTTGAGCCCGCCATGCGCTGCGAAGACGGCGTCAAGAGCCTCTCCGACGGTCGTGCCCTCGACCTCGATCTCTCCCTCACCGCCGGTCGCGGGTCGGAGCTGGGCTGGGATTTTGACGGTTACTGCCATCGACCTTTCCTCGGTGCGCGGGTTGCTGCGGTGCGGGAAGTTATAGCCCGCGGGCCGTCAACCCCTCGCGGCGGTACCAGCTCACGCGCTCAGGACCTCCCGCCGCGGGACGCTGACCTGGGCCGCGAAGTCGTCGAGAGTGGGCTCGATCTGATGCATGGTGAAGCCCTCGCGAACCGCGTCGAGCGTCTTCAGGCCTTCACCGGTGATGTAGACCACGACCCGATCGTCTGGGCCCAGCTCACCGCTCTCGGCGAGCCGTGCGAGCGTCGCAGTCGTGACGCCACCGGCGGTCTCGGTGAAGACTCCCGTGGTCTCGGCGAGCAGCCGGATCCCGGCCCGGATCTCGTCATCGCTGACGGCGGTGATCGTGCCGTCTGTCTCGCGCGCGAGCTCGAGCGCGTAGGGCCCGTCGGCGGGAGTGCCGATCGCCAGGCTCTTGGCGATCGTGTCCGGCCTCACGGGGCGGCAGACGTCGTGGCCGTCGCTGAACGCCTGCGCAACCGGCCCACAGCCGGTCGCCTGAGCGCCGTGGAAGCTCGGCAGCTCCCCCTCGATCAGTCCGAGGTCGAGCCATTCACGGAATCCGCGGCCGATCTTCGTAAACAGGGATCCGGAGGCGATCGGTGAGACGATCGCGTCCGGGAGCTCCCAGCCAAGCTGCTCGGCCGTCTCGTAGGCCAGCGTCTTCGATCCCTCAGCGTAGTAGGGGCGGAGGTTGACGTTGACGAACGCCCAGCCGCGCTCCTGCGCGATCTCGGTGCAGAGCCGGTTGACGTCGTCGTAGTTGCCGTTGACGCCGATCAACTCGGTCCCGTAGACATCGGTCGCGAGCAGCTTCTGCTCCTCGAGATCAGCCGGCACGAAGACATAGGAGTCGAGGCCGGCAGCCGCGGCATGGGCCGCAACGGCGTTGGCCAGATTGCCGGTTGAGGCGCAGGCGACGGTGTCGAAACCGAGCTCGACCGCCTTAGCCAAGGCCACCGCTACAACTCGGTCCTTGAAGCTGTGCGTCGGGTTGGCGGCGTCGTTCTTGACCCAGATCTCCCCCACTCCAAGCCGCTGGGCGAGGCGATCCGCACGAATCAGCGGGGTCAAGCCCGGCTGCAGGGCACCCGCCGGCCGATCCGCGAACGGGAGGAAGTCCGCGTAGCGCCAGATGTTGTCGGGACCGGCCTGGATCTTGCGCTTTGCCTCGGCCGCGCCGAGTCCACTGAAGTCATAGACCACCTCGAGCGGTCCGAAGCACTGGTCGCACACGAACAGTGCCTCCAACGGGTAGCCGGTTCCACATTCCTTGCACTTGAGGGCGGTTGCTGGCATCTGGATCGTTTTCTCCTTGCGTTTTCGTTGCTACGAAAAAGACCTCTGCCTTGTGTGAGCAGAGGTCCCGAAAAGAGAGAGATCCTTGGCTCACATCTTTCAGGTCATCGTCCTGATGGATTTGGCACCTTTCCTCGGGACTACGTCCTTTGGATGGTTGCCGGGGTTTCTAAGGGCCATTTCCCTCCACCCCTCGCGATGTGGCGGTCTTTATGTGGTGCGCAATATAACAGCCGCAGGAGCGTCCAACCACAGGGTCCCGGCGACGGTCGCGTAACCTAAGCCGCGACGATGGAAGCGAGAGACGGAACGAGCAAGACAGATGCGGAACCTTCCGAAGCCGAGACGACGGCGCTCGGATCGCTCCCGCGAGCTTTCCACCGCGCTGACTGAGCCCAAGCCGACCGAGCCCGACGTCGAGATCATCGACGGGCCGGGACTGCGCTGGGTCAACATCGAGAGCCCGACACCCCTGGAGTGGTCCTGGCTGCAGGAGCACTTCGATTTCCATGCACTCGATCTCGAGGACGTGCTGAGCCGCAATCAGCGGCCGAAGATCGACGAGTACCCCGACTACCTCTTCATCGTCCTCCACTTCCCCGTCTACGACTCCGAGGTCGGCCGGCTCAACGGCGGCGAGCTCGACATCTTCGTCGGTCCCGACTTCGTCGTCACGATCCCGAACAAGCCGCTGCCGCCGGTGGAGTACCTGTTCGAGCGCTGCCGGCAAGAGGAGGAGCTGCGCGACAAGCTGTTCAACCGGGGCTCCGGCTACCTGCTCTACCGAATCGTCGACGACAGCTTCGACTACTGCTTCCCGATGCTGCGCAAGATCGGCAACAAGCTCGATGTGATCGAGGACGACATCTTTGTCGAAGGGCGCTCACACGAGGTCGTGCGGGACATCTCCGAGGTCAAGCAGGAGATCATCAACTTCCGCAAGGTGATCCGCCCGCAGCGACCGGTACTGCGTGACCTGGAGAACGTCAAGCAGCGTTTCCTCGCCCCTGAGATGGACCTCGAGATCTACTTCGACGACATCGTCGACGCTCACGAGCGGATCTGGGACATGCTCGAGAACTACAAGGAGATGGTCGAGGCGCTCGAGGACACGAACGAGTCGGTCCTCAACCACCGCGTCAACGAGATCCTCCGCGTGCTCACGTCGATCAGCGTCATCGTCCTGCCGCTGACCCTGATCGCCAGTATCTGGGGAATGAACGTCGGCGTCCCCGGCGAGGGCGATTCCGGCGACTTCTTCGTTGTCATCGCCCTGATGGTCGTGATCCTGATCGGGATGTTGACCTACTTCCGCAAGCGCGACTGGCTCTAGCCAACCGGCCCCGACCCGGGCTCCACCCCGGCGGCTATCGAGGGCTCCATAGGGGTGATTCCGGATTGTGCGGCTGTCCCGCAGCACCGATCCTTGCCGCAACGCGCGGCGATACGTCGCCGATTGCGTCCCAATCAGGCAACGACGGAGGTAACGACGATGAGACAGAAGCAAGGACTTGCGGCCCGCGCCGGGCGCTGGAGCGCCCGCCACCGGCTGGCGGCGATCTCGGGCTGGATCGCCTTCGTGGTGCTGGCGACGTTCGCCGGCGGCGCGATCGGCACCCAGACGCAGACCGACGCCGAGGCAGGCAGCGGCGAATCCGGGGCAGCCGACCGCGCGCTCACGGCAGCGTTCCCACAGCGCAGCGCCGAGACGGTGCTCGTGCAGTCCGAGTCGCTGAAGGCGGGCTCGGCCGAGTTCCGAGCCCAGGTCAACGAGGTCGAGCAGGCACTTGCCGCGACCGAGAACGTGAAGCGCGTGCGCGACCCCTACGCGGACCCCCAGGGGGCAATCGCCGCCGATGGAGGCTCGGCGCTGGTCGAGTTCGAGCTGCAGCTGCCGGCGGGAAGGAAGGCAGCGCAAGAGGCCGATACGGCCGCACTGGTCACGCCCTCGCTGGAGACGGTCACAACCCTCGACGCCGAGAGCCCGGACTTCCGGATCGAGCAGTTCGGCGGGGCGAGCGCCGACAAACAGCTCAGTGAATCCTTCGAGAACGACTTCAAGAAGGCCGAGTTCACCTCGCTGCCGATCACCCTGATCATCCTGATCATCGCCTTCGGCGCGCTGGTCGCGGCCTTCGTGCCGGTACTGCTCGCCGCGACTGCGGTGATCGCTACGCTCGGACTGCTCGCCCCGATCAGCCAGATCTGGCCTGCCGATGACGCGATCGGCTCGGTCGTCCTTCTGATCGGCCTCGCCGTCGGTGTCGACTACTCGATGTTCTACCTGCGGCGCGAGCGCGAGGAGCGGGCTGCCGGGCGTGACTCGGGGGCCGCGCTCGAGGCGGCTGCCGCAACCTCGGGACGGGCCGTGCTGGCCAGCGGCCTGACCGTGATCATCGCGATGGCCGGCATGTACCTGTCGGGCAATCCGATCTTCATCTCCTTCGCGACCGGAACGATCCTCGTCGTCGCCGTGGCGGTGCTTGGCTCACTGACGGTGCTGCCCGCCGTCCTGGCGACGCTCGGCGACAGGGTTGACCGGGGACGGATCCCGTTCCTGCGTTCCCCCCGTGAGCGGGCCGGCCGCGAGCCGCGCGGCTGGTCGGCGATCCTCAACCGGGTCCTGCGCCGACCGCTGCTCTGGGGCGGCCTGGCGGCGTCGGCCCTGGTCGTGATGGCGATTCCCGTCACCGGCCTGAAGCTGTCGATACCCGGCGTCGAGACCCTGCCGAGGAACCTCGCGGTTGTCCAGACCTACGACCGGATCGAAGAAGCGTTCCCGGGAAACGGCCTTCCGGCCGAGGTCGTCGTCGAGACCGGCGACGCCCAGCGGACCGACGTGCGCGAGGCGCTGAGCGGATTCAAAACACGAACGGCCGAGCGGCCCGAGCTGTTCCCCGGCCCGGTCGCCGTCGACCGCAGTCCCGACGGCAGCGTCCTCAGCGCCTCGGTGCCGCTTGCCGGAGACGGCAGCGACAGGCGCTCGGAGGCGGCGCTCGATCAGCTCAGAGATGGGATCGTGCCGGCGACCTTCGGCGCCCTGGACGGCGTCGAGGCCAACGTCACCGGGTTCACCGCCGGAAATGCCGACTTCAGCACGGTGATGGAGCAGCGGATGCCGATCGTGATGGCGTTCGTGCTCGCCTTCGCCTTCATGCTGCTGTTGGTCACCTTCCGCTCGATCGTGATCGCCGGCAAGGCGATCATCCTCAACCTGCTCTCGGTCGGAGCGGCCTACGGTGTCGTCGTCTGGATCTTCCAGCAGGGGCACCTGGAGTCGTTGCTCGGCTTCCAGTCGAACGGGGCGATCGCCTCCTGGCTGCCGATGTTCCTGTTCGTCGTCCTCTTCGGGCTCTCGATGGACTACCACGTGTTCATCATCAGCCGGATTCGAGAGGCCCACGAGTCGGGCTTGAGCACATCCGATGCGGTCGCCGAAGGAATCAAGTCGACGGCCGGTGTGG
The DNA here is from genome assembly GCA_032122625.1 of Acidobacteriota bacterium. Classification (GTDB taxonomy): domain Bacteria; phylum Actinomycetota; class Thermoleophilia; order Solirubrobacterales; family 70-9; genus CAXMST01. The sequence continues at coordinate 31,530 of JAQBGG010000004.1, read as the reverse complement.
TCACGGCGGCGGCGATAGTGATGGTCGCGATCTTCTCGATCTTCGCGACCCTCTCGTCACTGGAGTTCAAGCAGTTCGGCGTCGGCCTCGGCGTCGCGATCCTGATCGATGCGACGATCGTCCGTGGCGTCCTGCTGCCGGCGAGCATGAAGCTGCTCGGCCGCTGGAACTGGTATCTGCCGCGGAGCCTCGAATGGCTGCCGCGGACCGGGGCCGAGGCGGGGCCGCAGGATCCGCAGGCCGGAGCAATATCAACGGTCGAGGAGCCGCAGCCGCTCGAGGCCTGAGCGCCCCGGTGGCCGCTACGATCGGCGGGGTTATGAGTCCAACCCCGCCGATCGGTCGTCTGCTCAGTGTCAACGTCGCGAAGATGCGGCTGATCGTGCTCAACGGCGAGCCGACGAAGACGGGGATCTACAAGTACCCGGTCGAGGGCCGGGTGATGGTGGCCGACAACCAGGTCGGCACCGACCGCCAGGCCGACTACGAGGTCCACGGCGGCTACGACAAAGCCGTCTATGCCTACGCCGACGAGGACTACCGCCGGTGGGCGGAGGAGCTCGGGCAACAGATGCAACCAGGGCTGTTCGGCGAGAACCTGACCACGGCGGGGATCGACGTCACCGGCGCCCTGATCGGCGAGCGCTGGCGGATCGGCGAGGCGCTGTTAGAGGTCTCCGAGCCACGCCAGCCGTGCAGCAAGTTCAGCCACAAGATGGGAGATCCCGGGTTCCTCAAGCGCTTTGCCAAGGCGCTGCGCCCGGGCGCCTATCTGCGGATCATCGAAGAGGGCGAGATCGGCGCCGGCGACTCGATCGAGGTCACCTCGAGGCCCAAACACGAGGCGACGATTGAACTGATGAGCCGCGTCGCTGTTGGCGAGCGCGACCCGATCCCGCAGCTGCTCGCCGCCGAGGCGCTGTCGGCCCAGTGGCGTCGCTGGGCGGAAGGCCGGCTGCCCGACGACGGAGAGCCGTCCTAGTCACGACGATTGCGGAGCGTCACGGCCAGCAGGTAGACCCCGCCGAGCGCCAGCCCTTGAAGAACGAGGACGCCACCGCCGTTGATCACCCCCGCGGCAAACAGCGCCAGCGGCACGAGCAGCACCACCAGGCCGATGCCCCCGGCGATCAGCACCGCTTTGGTCGCGTCACTCATCGCGCTCGGTTTCCTCGGCGAGCGAGGAGGGCCACCAGATCTTCGGGCCGATGTCGAACGTCAGCGCCGGAACCAGGACCGAGCGAACGAGGAAGGTATCGAGCAGCACGCCGAAGGCAACGGTGAAGCCCAGCTGGGTGAGGAAGACCAGAGGCAGGACGGCGAGCACCGAGAAGGTGCCGGCCAGCACGATCCCAGCGGAGGTGATGACGCCACCGGTGACGGCGAGCCCGCGGAGCATTCCCTCCCTGGCACCGTGCTGGAGCGTCTCCTCGCGGACGCGGGCCATGAGGAAGATGTTGTAGTCGATGCCCAGCGCAACGAGGAAGACGAAGGCAAAGAGCGGTAGGCCGGGGTCGGCCCCGGGGAAGCCAAAGATCAGGTCGGAGACGAGGACCCCCACACCGAGAGCCGCAAAGAAGCTGACGACGACGGTGCCGATCAAGAGCAGCGGTGCGGCGATCGCCCTCAACAGCAGGATCAGGATCAGCGCGACAACGATCAGAACGAGCGGCACGATCAGCTTCAGGTCGCGCTCGGTCGCCGTGCGGATGTCACGCTCGACGGCCGAGCCGCCGCCGACCAGCACACCCTCGCCACCGGCCTCCCGGGCCGCGGACCGAACCCCGGGGATCAGATCGAAGGCCTCGGTCGAGTAGGCGTCCGGCTCGAGAATCGCGTTGAGCAGGACGCCCTCCGGACCCGCCACCGGCTCGCCCTGCGAATCGAAGGCGGGCCCGACGGTGGCGACGCCGTCGATCGCGGCGACGGCACTCGCTACCTGCTCGACGCGGGCCGGATCATCGACGACGATTTCGGTCGGAGCGTTGGCGCCGCCGGGGAACGACGCCGCGATCAGCCGCTGGCCCTCGACCGCCTCGACCTCGTCGCGGAAGCCGTTGGCCGAGGTCAGCCCGTCATCGAAGGCGAGCGTTCCCGCCGCCATCACCAAAAGGACGGCGAAGGTCCCCGCCCAGACCCGGCGAGGACGGACCGCGATCCGTTCGCCGAGTCGGCGCCAGGGGCCGTGTGTGGCGTCGGTACCCTCGTCGCCGACGTGCGGGACGCGCGGCCAGAAGACGAAGCGCGGGGCAATCACCAGCAACGCCGGCAGGAAGGTGAGCATCGCCAGCATCGCGGTGGCGATCCCGATCGCGCCGATCGGCCCGAGACTCGCGGTCGAGTTGAGGTCGGCGAGGCTGAGACAGAGCAACGCCGCGATCACGGTGCCGCCCGAGGCGAGGATCGCCGGGCCCGCGGTCCGCAGCGCGACCCGCATCGATGCCTCACGGTTTTCCTGGCGACGGAGCTCCTCGCGATACCTGGCGATCAGCAGCAACGCGTAGTCGGTGCCCGCGCCCAGGACGAGTACCGAGAGGATCGAGGAGGACTGTCCGTTGACCGTCACCCCCGCCTCGGTCAGCCCGAAGCCGATCGCCCGGGTGCCGATCTCGGCGAAGCCGACCGCGAGCAGGGGGAACCAGAGCAGGATCGGCGAGCGGTAGATCAGGATCAGGAGGATGAAGACGAGTCCGAAGGCGGCGGCGAACAAGGTCCCGTTGATCGACTCGAAGACCTCGACCGCGTCGGCCGAGTAGCCGGCCGGCCCGCTGACAGCGACCTGCAGGGCGCCCTGCTCGCCGTAGTTGTCGGTGCTGACAACGTCGCGGACCGCGGAAACGGGATCGAGCAGATCGTCGGCCTCGCCGGTGGCCTCGATGCTCGAGAAGACGAGCACGGCCGAGCCGTCCTGCGAGCGCTGGCCAAGCCGGAACGGTTCCGAAACCCCGGAGACATCCTGGTTCAACGTCGCGACATCAGCCTTGATCTGGGCCTTGTCGGCCGCGGTCAGGCCGCCTTCGCGGCGGTAGACGATCACGATCGCGGCCTGCTCGCCGTCGGTCAGCTTCTCGGTCTGCTCCAGGGCGAGCGTCGATTCGGCGTCGCCCGGGAGGTAGGAGGAGGACTCGTTGTTCTCGGCGTCGGCGAACTTGCCGGGCAGGTTGGCGCCGAGGATTGCGAAGATCGCGATCAGCCAGGCGGCGACGACCGCGAAGCGGGCCTTTCTACCTGCGGGGAGAGTGATCAGCCTGCGCATCGGCGGGCACCGTAGCAACCGGCTCCTCTCGGCTGCCGGCGGTCGCGACGCTCAGTCGGGCAGTCCCCGCACCCGACGGTATTCGGCTACGTCGAGCTCGCGGCCGGTGACAGTCACCAGCGGCGGATCGCGCTCGAGGTACTCGCGTTCGTTGCGACGCCAGGTAACGAGGTACCGGTAGAACGGGATCAGGGGATGCATGTGATGCACCAGGTGGTAGTTCTGGTAGAGCAGCGCCGGCGTCATCAGCCACTCGAGGCCGATCCGGTTACGGGTCGTCTTCGCCTTGTCCTCTTCGGGCGTGTACTTGATTCCGTGATGGGGCAGCCAGTCGAAGGCGAAGCCGAGGAATGCGACGTTGAGCCGAGTCGGCAGGACGATCAGCAAGAGCAGCGCGCCGATCCCCGCGGCGACCGTGAACGCAACCAACGCAGCCGCGACCAGCAGCGCAGTTACTGCGAACTCGACCCGCTCGCGCTGTGGTCGAGACCCGATCCTCGGCAGGTAGAAGACGAGGTAGTAAATGTCGAGCGTCAGCCAGCGCAGCGGCCAGCTCCAGGCCGGGCCGTTCGACGTGTAGGCATCGGGGTCCTCATCGACGTCGTGATTGGTGAAGCGGTGATGCTGCATGTGGATGAAGCGGAAGACCGAGTAGGAGGCCAACGGCGTCAGGAACGGGGCGCTGAGCCGCCCGAACCACGTGTTGACCGCGTCACGGGTCGAGATCGTCCGGTGCGAGGCGTCGTGAAGCACCGTGAAGAACATGTAGTTGGCGACGGCGTTCAACGGAATCGCAAGCGCGTAGGGGATCGCGCCCGCCAACGCCAGGGCGGTCGAGGCTGCAAGCAGTGCCAGCGCCGCGATGAACAGGGCGACCGTGGGCCAGGCCAAGGCCGGGATGCCCACCCCCGGGTCGGGGAGCCGAGCCCGCGGGGCGGCCGATCCATGCCCCTGCCGCTGTCCGGCCGTCGCCACGCGAGGAAGGATAGGCGGCGGCTCGACACCGTGTCGAGGCGCCGTGACTGCACCCCCTCCCCCGTGCCGCACGACAGGCGTCAATAGGATGAGCGCGGATGTCCAAGCACCGGATCTGGGCGCCCTGGCGCCTCCGCTACGTGAAGAACGCAAGCAACCAAGACGAGTGCATTTTTTGCGCCAAGCCCAATCTGGGGGATGATCGCGAGACCCTGATCGTCCACCGCGGCGACCGCTGCTTCGTGATCCTCAATCTCTACCCTTACACGAACGGCCACTTGATGGTGGCGCCGTTCGAGCACATCGGCAAGATGCAGGAGATCGCGCCCGAGGTGATAGCCGAGATGATGGCGCTCGCTCAGCGGGCGATGAGCACGCTCGAGGACATCTACAGTCCCGAAGGCTTCAACATCGGCGTCAACCAGGGCCGCGTCGCCGGCGCCGGGGTCGAGGGCCACATCCATCTTCACGTCGTCCCCCGCTGGGCCGGCGACAACAACTACATGCCGGTGGTCGCCGACACCAGGGTGATGCCGCAGTCGCTGGAAGAGAGCTACGACGCCCTACTGGGAGGTTTCAAGCATGAGTGAGAAAAGCAACGGCGGACCGGGTTCGGTCACCGAGGGAATCTTCAAGGCCTACGACATACGCGGCCTCTACGGGGACGAGATGGACGCGACCACCAACTACCTGGTCGGCCGCGCCTTCGCTCGGGTGCTGGGCGAGCTGCGCGAAAAGCAGCCCTCCGAGCTGACCGTCGGCGTCGGCCGCGACATGCGCCTGCAGGCGCCTGAGATGGCCGACGCCGTCCGCGACGGCCTCGTCGCCGAGGGCGCCTCGGTGCTCGATGTCGGGATGGTCGGAACCGAGATGCTGTACCTGGCGGTCGGCGCCCGCGATCTCGACGGGGGGGCGATGATCACCGCCTCGCACAACCCGAAGGCCTATACCGGCGTCAAGCTCGTCCAGGAGGGGGCGTTGGCGCTCTCCGGTGAGACCGGCATCCTCCGCGTCCGAGAGCTGATCCTCGCCGGCCTCGGCGAGGCCCCCGGCGGCGGCAGCGTCGAGCGGGGGGAGATCGCCGAGGAGTTCCGTCAACGGGCGATGAGCTTCGTCGAGGCCGGCTCGATCAAGCCGATGAAGGTCGTCGTCGATGGCGGCAACGGCATGGCGGGCGTAATGGTCGGCCCGCTCCTGGAGACGCTGCCGATCGAGCTGATCGCGACCTACTGGACCCCGGACGGCAACTTCCCCGACCACGAGCCGAATCCGCTGTTGCCCGAGAACCGGCAGTTCATCATCGACAAGGTCAAGGCCGAAGGAGCGGATATTGGTATCGCCTGGGACGGCGACGCCGACCGCTGCTTCTTCATCGACGACGCCGGTGAGTTCGTCGACGGCGACTTCCTCACGGCGCTGCTAGCGAAGCTGATCCTCGCCAAGGAACCCGGCGCCGACATCCTCTACGACCTCCGCGCCAGCCGCGCCGTCCCCGACACGGTCAGCGCACATGGCGGCACCGCTCACATCAACCGCGTCGGCCACGCGTTCATGAAACGGGCGATGCGCGAGCAGGGCGCCGCCTTCGCCGGCGAGGTATCGGGCCACTACTACTTCCGCGAGTTCTACAACGCCGACAGCGGCGCGATCCCGGCGCTGCTCGTGCTCGAGCTGCTCAGCCGTGAGGGCCGGCCGCTCTCGGCACTGGTAGGCGATCTGCGCGCCAAGTACTTCATCAGCGGCGAGATCAACTCCGAGGTCGGGGACCAGGAGGGGAAGATGAAGGAGATCGCCGCGGCCCACCCCGACGCCGAGATCAGCTGGCTCGACGGTGTCTCGGTCGACTACGAGGACTGGCACTTCAACGTCCGGCCTTCGAACACCGAGCCGCTGCTCCGGCTCAACCTGGAGTCGCTGATCTCCCGCGAGGACATGGAAACGAAGCGGGACCAGATGCTCGAGTTCATCCGGGCTGGGTAACCGGGCCGGGGCGGCGGTTTAGGATCGAGCGGTGAACCCCCCTGCTTCAGCCGATGCCCCCGCGCGCCCACTGGCCTCGGCCGACGGCGCCGCGACCGGCGAGCGGCCGCTGAAGAAGCGGATGCTGATCATCGTCAACCCCTACGCGACGACCGTCTCCGACAGGCTCAAGAACCTCGTCGTCTACGCGCTGCAGGGTCGCTACGACGTCGAGGCGGTCACAACCGAGGCCCAGAACCACGCCACCGAAATCGGCCGCGAGGCGATCGACGGCGGCTATGACGTCGTTGTCGCGTTCGGCGGCGACGGCACTCTGAACGAGGTCGCCAACGGCCTCGCGGGCACCGACATCCCCGTCTCAGTGCTGCCCGGTGGCTCGACCAACGTCGTCTGCCGCACGCTCGGGATTCCCAACGATGTCGTCGACGCGACCGAGCATCTGCTTTCGGTGGCCGACCGCTTCGAGCCGCGCAAGATCGACCTCGGACTCGCCAACGGCCGCCACTTCGTCTTCGCCTGCGGCGCCGGCCTCGACGCCACCGCGGCCGCGCGGGTCGACTCCCGCCCCCGCCTCAAGGCCCGAGTCGGGCCCTATTTCTACACCTACGCTGCGATCCGCGGCTTCTACGCTCGCTACCTGCGCAACCCGATCCAGATGCGGATCGAGACCGCCGACGGCAACAGCGAAGGCGTCACCGCGATCTGCCAGAACTCCGATCCCTTTACCTATTTCCGCAACACCGAGATCAGGATCTGCGAGGACGTCTCCCTCGACTCGGGCAGCCTCTCGCTGGGGGTGCTGAAGCGCGCCCGCCAGCGCGACGTGCCGGGGATCGCGGCCCGCATTCTCAACCCCTCCTGGAGCGCCACCCAGAGCCGCCAGATCGAGCACTACTCGGGAATCGCCGAGGCGCGGATCGAGTCGCTCTCACGCGATCAGGACGGCAACTGGCGCCCGTTCCCCGTCGAGGTCGACGGCGACTACATCGGCGAGCACGGCGAGCTCCGCCTCGAGCTCGATCCCGGCGCCCTGACGATCATCGCCTGAGGCCCAGGCGAGCTTGCTCCGCGTGGCCGACTGCAGCTTCTGCTCGATCGCGGCCGGTGAAACCGCTGCCGAGATCGTCTACTCCGACGAGACCTCGGTCGCCTTCCTCGATGCCCGTCCGCTCTTCGATGGCCACACCCTGCTGATCCCTCGCGATCACCACGAGACGCTCGCCGACCTCCCCGAGCATCAGGTCGGCGATCTCTTCCTGCTCGCCCGCAGGCTCTCGGTCGCGGTACGCAACGCGATGGCGGCCGAGGGCAGCTTCGTGGCGATGAACAACAAGGTCAGCCAGAGCGTCCCGCACCTCCATATCCACGTCGTCCCCCGCGTCAAGGGCGACGGCCTGCGTGGCTTCTTCTGGCCGCGGAAGAAGCTCGAGGGTGAGCAGATGGCGGCGGCCGGGGCGCTGATCCGGGCCGAGCTCAGCGACTGAGCCGGTGGCGTGCCGAGCGATCGAGAGTCCCCGGGGGTAACCCGAGACCGCGATAGTGCATTCGGGGAGGGGAAAAAGACGGTCTCGCGAGTCGCGGGCGGCGAGCGTGGGGCTCAGGCCCCCGGCGTCACGCGGTAGGCGTCGAAGACCCCCTCGACCTGGCGCAGGCGGTTGATCGCCTGTTTGAGCTGAGTCGTGTCGCCGACTTCGACGACGAAACGGTTCTGGACCATCGGGTGCTTGGTCGAGCACCTGGCCTCGAGGATGTTCAACCCCGCCTCACTGAATGTCCTCGAGAGGTCTTCCAGGAGACGAGCTCGATCGGAGGCGTCGATCTCCACCTCGACGCGGTAGGAGGTGCGGTTGTCGCCGTCCCAGCTGACGTCGGTGAAGCGGTCGGGCGACTTCTTCAGCGCGGCGACGTTCTTGCAGTCCTCACGGTGGATGGTGATCCCCCGGCCGAGTGAGACGTAGCCGACGATCTCGTCGCCCGGCACCGGCCGGCAGCACTTGGCGAGGCGGACCATGACGTCGTCGACGCCCTTGACCGTAATCCCGTAGCCGCTCGCCTCCTGGGTCCTGCGCTCGCGCTCGTCGCGGCCCTCGAGCACGCCCTGCAGGCGCGACTCGGACTCATCGCCGGCGACGGCATCGCCGGCCTTGAGACGCTGCATCACCTTGTTGACGACCGTGCCGTTCGAGATCTTGCCCTGGCCGAGGGCGATATAGAAGTCGTCGGCCTTGCGGAAGCCCATCTCGCGGATCACGTCGACGAGCAAGGGTGAGCCGGCGATCCGCTGCGGCGGCAACCCACGGCGGCGCAGCGCCTCGGCGAGCTTCTCGCGGCCGTCCTTCTCTGCGTCCTCGCGCCTCTCGCGCTTGAGGAAGGCGCGGATCTTGTTCCGGGCCCTGGTTGTCTTCACCAGGCTGAGCCAGTCCCGCGAGGGACCGCGCTCGCGCTTTGCGGTCAGCACCTCGACGATGTCACCGCTCTTCAGTTGGTAGTGCAGCGGCACGATCTTGTTGTTGACCTTGGCGCCGACGCAGCGGTGACCGACATCGGTGTGGACCGAGTAGGCGAAGTCGAGCGGCGTCGAGCCGGCCGAGAGGTTCTTGATCTCGCCCTTCGGGGTGAAGACGAACACCTCGTCCTCGAAAAGGTCGACCTTGAGCGACTCGAGGAACTCCTGCGGATCGGCCTCGCCGTCCTCGTCGAGGAGCTGCCGGAGCCAGGTCATCTTCGACTTCGCGACATCCTCGGGCGTCCGCCCCTTGCCGTTGGCGCCCTCCTTGTAGGCGACGTGAGCAGCGACGCCGAACTCGGCCAGCTCGTGCATGTCCCGCGTCCGGATCTGAATCTCCAGTGGCTGGCCCTGCGGCCCGATCACCGTCGTGTGCAGCGCCTGGTAGAGGTTCAGCTTCGGGGTCGCGATGAAGTCCTTGAAGCGGCCGGGCAGCGGCTTCCAGATCGCGTGGATGACGCCGATCGTGCCGTAGCAGTCCTTCAGCGAGCCGACGATCACGCGCATCGCGGTGAGGTCGTAGATCTCGTTGAACTCGCGCCCCTTCTTGGTCATCTTCGTGTGGATCGAGTAGAAGTTCTTCGCCCGGCCGGAGATCTCGGCATCCTCGATCCCGACCTTGCCAAGTTCCCCGGAGAGCACCCGACCGGCGTCGGTGACGTACTCCTCGCGCTCGACCCGCTGCTGGCTGACCAGCTTTTTGATCTCCTCGTATTTGCGGGGATGGAGGATCTGGAAAGAGAGGTCTTCGAGCTCCCACTTGATCGCGTGGATCCCGAGGCGATGCGCCAGGGGGGCGTATATCTCCAGCGTCTCCCGCGATTTTCTCAGCTGCTTCCGCTTCGGCAGCGCCCCGAGCGTTCGCATGTTGTGCAGCCGGTCCGCAAGCTTGATCAGGATCACCCGGACGTCGGTGGCCATCGCCACCATCATCTTCCGGTAGTTCTCGGCCTGGCTCTCGTCGCGGCTCTCGAAGGTGATTCCCGTCAGCTTCGTGACGCCGCCCACCAGGTGCGCGACCGGCTCGCCGAACTCTTCGCTGACCTCATCGATCGAGGCGCTGGTGTCCTCGACCGTGTCGTGCAACAGCGCCGCGCAGAGCGTCTCAGTGTCGAGTCGCAGGCCAACGCAGATCTTCGCAACCTCCACGGGGTGGTTGACGAAGTCCTCGCCGGAGCGCCGCTTCTGGTCGGCATGGCGCTCGCAGGCGAAGGCGAAGGCGCGCTCGATGGTCTCGCGGTCGAGCTCCTCCCCGGTCTCGGCGGCGTGCTCACCGACGACAGCGAAGAGGTCGCCCAGCAGTCCACGCTCCTCCTCGCTCAGTCTCCTCGTGACCTCGTCGATTGGTGCGGCCGCCGCTCCGTCGACATGGTCAACTCCGACCCGGGTGTGGCCGTTGGTGTCGAGCTCGGGGAGCTCAGCGCGGGGAGAGTCCTCGAGCTGACGCTCGCCGGTCGCTAGTTCGCTGTCTGGCTCTGGAGGAATTCGAGGCCTTCTCGGTGTCGTGCGGCGAGGGCCCTCCAGGCCCCCGACCGCTCCAGTTCGGTCCTCTCCGAGGATACGACGCCGAGCGCCCGAGCGCCCGATTCACCGCCGAGTTCGGCAATTCCGAGCTCAGAGAGCACCCGCACGCAGCGGGCCGCCACCTCGGGCGGACGGCGGAAGGTGCCCTCCCCTGCGAGCAGGACCCCCAGGTCGGCTCCCGAGCGCGGCCGGGCGAGGAGGCCTCGGTAGATCTCGGCCAGGGCTGCTCGCGGCTGCCAGCGCTCCGTCCAGCAGAGTTCGGGAAGCTCCCCGGCCCCCGCCCAGGCTCGGTGAACGAAGCCGGGCCCGTCGGCCACGAGCGCCGCCGCGAGGGTCGCGCTGGGTGGCGGATCGACGGCGACGAGGTGACGGAAACCACCGGTCAGGCCCTGCCGGCGGCCGAGCGCATCCCAGTCGGTGAGCAGCAGGCGGGCGCCGTGATCGGCGTCGCAAGCCAACTCGAAGTAGCGGTCCGGACAGCTGCCGCAGAGGATCGCGTGGGTGCCTCCGAAGCGAGCTGGGCTGGCCGCCAAAGAGGCGAGCTCAGCACGGCGCCGGGCGTCGGCGCAGAGAACCAGCACCCTGCTGCCGCTGGAGAGCAACTCGCCGATCAGCGCAACCGCGGAGCGATCGCGATGCGAGATCGGCTCCCGGGGCAGGCCCTCGGCACTCGGCGAATCAGGCATCTCAGCCGCGGTTGGAGCTGCTGCGAGATCCCCCTCGAAGCGCTCCCACCAAGCCCCGTCGACATCGCGAGGACAGCCGCAGAGCGCCGACCCACCTCCCTCACCGCCGCGGCTCCGGTCGAGGACCGCGCGCGGCTCCGTGGCCCCGTTCCAATGGTTGAGTTCGAGCCGCACGGTGAGGTCGCGGGGCGAGTCGGTCGCCGAGGTGACCGCCTTCGCGGCATTGAAGGCGACTCCGCTGGCCTTCGCCGACCCGCTGCTGAGGCTGAAGCGGGCGTGTTTGCCTTCCTTGCCCATCGGCCGGACATCCCCGACCTGGGCCCACGGGACCAACAGGCGCACCGCCGGATTGCCCTGTCCGAACGGTCCCAGGGTCCCGAGCTGCTCGGCGACCGTGAGATCGAGCGCTTCAGCGCCGACCACGGCATCGATCCGCTCCTGCTGCGGTGGGGCGCCGTCGGGCAGCTGCGCCCCGGCCGCCCGCGCGAACGCCTCGCGGAACTCCTCGACGCGGCCGGCGTCGAGCTCGACGCCGGCCGCGGCACGGTGGCCACCGAACCGATCGAGGAACTCCGAGCACTCGTTCAGCGCGGCGAGAAGGTCGAAACCCGGGATCCCTCGTCCCGAGCCCCGGGCCCGGCCCTCGGCGACCGAGAGGAGGATCGCGGGCCGGCCGTGGCGCTCGACGACCCGAGAGGCGGCGATCCCGACAACGCCGGGGTGCCAGTCGGCGCCGGCAAGCACGATTCCGGACGCCTCGCGCAGCTCCGGCGGAAGCTCGCGAAGCGACGCCTCGGCCGCGTTGGAGACCTCACGCTCGACGTTACGCCGCTCCCGGTTCGCTGCATCGAGCTCAGCGGCGATCTCGGCGGCCCGCGCCTCGTTGTCGGTGATCATCAGCTCGACCCCAGCGTCGGCCCGGTAGAGGCGCCCGGCGGCGTTGATCCGGGGCGCCAGCCGGAAGGCAATATCGCCCTCGTCGAGGTGCTCGGGCTCAACCCGAGACACCTCCAGCAACGCCCTCACGCCCGGTCGACGGGCGCGGCGCAACTCGGCGATCCCCCGCCGGGCGAGGGTTCGGTTCTCGCCGAGCAGGGGCACGAGGTCGGCGATCGTCGCCAGGGCAACCAGGTCGAGGTCCCGGCCGGGGATCTGCTCGGTGGGTCCGAGGCGCTGCTCGAGTACCAACACGAGCTTGTGCGCCACAGCGGCACCGCAGAGCCCCTCGAAGGGGTAGCCACAGACCTCTGGATGGACGATCGGGCAGTCCGGCAACGTCTCCCCGGGCTGGTGATGATCGGTGACGATCGCCTCGATACCGGCCGCTGCAGCGAGCGCGATCTCATCCGGGCTGGCGATCCCGCAGTCAGCCGTGATCAGCAGCCCGGTACCGCGTTCGCGCAGCCGCTCGATCGTCTCCGCCGAGAGGCCGTAGCCGTCGGCCGAGCGGTCGGGGATCAGCCAGTCGCACTCGCCGCCGAGGCGCCGCAGCGCGCTGACGAGGATCGCCGTCGCCGCGATACCGTCGACGTCGTAGTCGCCGTGGACCGTGATCCGCCGCCCCGACTCCAGGGCCGAGGCGATCAGCCCGACCGCTTCCTCAATCCCGTCGAACTCGGTCGGGTCGTGCTCGTCGGCGGCATCGATGAAGGCGCGAGCCTGCTCGGGGGTGCGATGGCCGCGACGCACGAGGGTCACGGCGACCGGCTCGGCGAGGTCGAGCGAGTCCATCAGCGCCCGGGCCTCGCCGTAGTCGTATGGGTCGGCCGCGTAGACGGCCTCCGCCCTGCCGGGATCGTCCGCTGCGCCGCTTTCGGGATCGTGATCGCTCACGGAGGAAGGCTCGCAGCGGGACTGGACGGAATGGCATCCGCCTTTTCGCCCCGAATGCGGGATCTGTGGGCCCTGGACGAGGCCCCCCCCGCGGGCATCAGTCAGGAGGATCAATCATCTAGACGACCGGCGGGTGATGCTCCTCTTCACGCACACCCCACAGATAGACGATCCCCAGCCCGAGGAGACAGCCGGGCAGAGCCGCGAAGACGGTGACGAGGTTGGTCGTGCCGAGCGAATCGCCGGCCGCGATCTGCCAGGCGGCCCCGGTGATCAGGGCGCCGATCAGGGCGCCGATGAAGGCGCCGATGATGCCGCCGCGGAAGCGGTCCGGAACGAACACCGTGAAGTGCCAGACCGCAATACCGAGGGTTGCCCATACAAGAATCGCCACAGCTATCTCCTAACGCGGCCTTCCGTGCCCGCGCTTGCGGGCCTGTCGGCGAGCCTTGCGGCGCGCGCGAACCTCTCGCTTGTGTTGCCGTTCCGCCAGCTCCTCGGCACTGAGGTTCTCATCAGCCTCGGGATCGGGCTCGGCGACCTGCTGCTCGCCGTCGCCGGAGAAGTCGGTGTCGAGCGCCGGCCCCGCAACCTCGTCGCGCCCGCCCGCTTCGCCGCTGCTCGAGCCCTCAGATCCGGGCCCGCCGTCGTCCTCGCCCTCGACTCGGGCGACCACGTTGTCCTCCGGGAAGGGCGGCACCAGGCCCATCATCTCCTTGATCCGCGCGCCGCGGGCCCGATAGCCCGACTCGCGCTCCTTCCAGGCGATCAGCACCGGGGTCGCAATGAAGATCGACGAGTAGGTTCCGGAGAGCACGCCGACCATCATCGCGAAGGCGAAGTCGCCGAGCGTCTCGCCGCCAAAGATGAGGATCACGGTGATCAGGAAGACCGTCGAAAGGCCGGTGATCAGGGATCGGGTCAGGACCTCGCTGAGCGAGCGGTTGGCGATCTGCGCGAACGTCGCCCGCGGCAGACGCGGCACGTTCTCGCGGATGCGATCGAAGACGATCACCGTGTCGTAGAGCGAATAGCCGAGGATCGTCAGGAAGGCTGCCACCGTGGCGCTCGAGACCTCCCGGCCCGAGAGTGAGTAGACGCCGGCCGTGATCAAGACGTCGTGGATCACGGCGATCATCACCGGGATCGCGTACTTGGCCTCAAAGCGGAAGGCCACGTAAGCGCTGATCAGGATCAGCGAGAAGATGATCGCGTAGGCGGCGCTGCGGGCGACCTGGGCGCCGAACGTGGGCCCTACGGATTGGTTGTCGAAGCCGCCCTGCTCCGCGGTGTCCTCGGCGCCCACCTGCAGCCCGAAGTCCTTCTCGAGTTGGTCGCGGATCGAGCCGACGAGCTCAGGGTCAATTTTGCCCTGGATCTGGACAACGTTGTCGCCGAACTCGGGCTCCGTCGTCTCCTGAACCTTGGCGGCCTCCGGATCGGTGACGCCGGCCTTGCCGAGCGAGTCGCGCACCTGCTCGACCGATGCGTCCTCGACCAGAGCCGCCTTGATCCGCGTGCCGGATTCGAAGTCGATGCCGAAGTTGAGCTGCGCGGTCGCAAACGAGATCGCGCTGATCGCGAGGATCGCGCCGGAGACCGAGAAGAACCACTTGCTGGCGCCGGCGAAGTCGAGATGCCAGCGCACCCGCTGCTCCCCGGCGCCGACGAAGCGGGGATCGGTGAGCAGCTTCGAGCGACCGAGGCTGCCAAGCACGGCGCGGGTGAAGACCACGGCGGTGAACAGCGAGACGAGGACGCCGACGCCGAGCGTGAAGGCGAAGCCCTTGACGCCACCGGTCGCCAATCCGAAGAGGACGAAGGCGGTCAGCAACGTGATCACGTTGGCGTCGATGATCGTTGCGATGCCCTTGCGGTAGCCGGTCGTGATCGCGCTGATCATCGAGTGCCCGCGCCTGGTCTCCTCCTTGATGCGCTCGAAGATGACGATGTTGGAGTCGGCCGCGACGCCGATCGTGAGGATCAGGCCGGCGATGCCGGGAAGCGTCAGCGTGATCGGGATCAGCTTCATCATCGCGAAGAAGAAGACCGCGTAGACGAGCAGTCCGAGCGCCGCGACGACGCCGAGGAAGCGGTAGTAGAAGATCAGGAAGAGGAGGACGATGATCAGGCCGACGATCCCCGCTTTCAGGGCCTGATCCAGCGCCTGCTGGCCGAGCGTCGCCGAGACGGTGCTCTGCGAGATCAGCTTCAGCTCGACCGGCAGGGCGCCGATTCGCAGGAACTCGGCCAGGTCCTGGGCCTCGGTGATGTCGAAGCCACCGGAGATCTGGGCGCCGGTGCGGCCGTCGATCCCGTCCGGGTTGTCTTCGGGGTCGATCACCGGACGCGAGACGATCTCGTCGTCGAGCACGATCGCGAAGGACTCCGGCTGCGGCGGGAAGTTGAGCAGCCCGCGCTCGGCGATCGCGCGGGTCACCTCCTGGAAGATCCGGCGTCCCTCGTCGGTAAAGTCGAAGGTGACGTTTGGCTGGTTGGTGACCGGGTCGAAGTTCTGCTCGGGGTTGCGGAGGTCGTCACCGTTCAGGGAGGGCCGATCATGGAGGACGAAGTAGCGGTCGACCGCCGGCGCCGTCGAGTCGCTGTCGCGGTCGCCGCTGGTCAGAGCATCGCGGACGACGATCGTCCCCTGAGGCACCTCGATGACGTCGCGCTGCTTCGTCGGCAGCGCCTCGCCCTCGGGTGTGGCGAACAGGTCGGCGCGGTCCTGTTCAGGGTCGGCGACCAACTCCTCGGTGTCCTTGTCGAACAGGTAGTAGCGGGGGCCGTTGGTCGTGCAGTCCTTGCACTCCGACCGCTGCTCGGCGGCGAGCGTGACGGCGTCAAAGAGGCTCGCCGTCGACTGCTGAGCCAGGTTCGTCGCCGTGACCGTGTCGGTCTGCGGATCGAGCGGGATCACGTTCGGCTCGAGGTCGTAGAGGAAGAGTTGAGCGGTATCACCAACGCGGTCGACGGCCCTCTGGGTGTCCTGGACATCGGGCAGGCCAACCTGAATCGACTGCGCGCCAACCCGCGAGATCTCAGGCTCGGCGACGCCGAGGCTGTCGACGCGGTCGCGGACGATCTCGATCGCCCGGTCGACGTCCTCGGGGCTCGGGTCCGGATTCGCCGGAGTCCCCTGGGCCTCGTAGACGAGCTGGGTGCCGCCGCGCAGGTCGAGGCCAAGCGTGGTCTCTTTGCTGACGATCACCGCCATCGAGGCGATCAGCAGACCGGCCACAAAGAGGATGATCAGCAGGTTGGAACGGCGGGAGCCCATGGCCGAAGTCCGGCTCGGTCTACTCGGGAGTCAGGACGAGCAGCATCCCGCCATCGTCGTCGTAGGCGGGAAAGACATCGGCCACTGCCTTCGCCGGAAGATCGCCCTCAGCGTTGACCGCGACGCGCTTGCCGAGCGAGCGCACACCCCATTCCAGCGTCGTCTCGATCGGATCGGTGATCGTCAAAGCGTTGCCGCCGCCCTCGGTCGGCTCGACCCGATCGCTGCGGTCGACCCACTCCAGCCCGAGCACGTCCTTGACCGGCCGGCCGATCACGTCCTCGTCGGTGAGCCCGGTCAACTCGAAGCCGCCCCGCCCGACGTCGAGTATCCGTCCCTCCCGGTCGCAGGTGAAGAAGGCAGCGTCCGGAGCGGGGTAGTAATCGTCGAGCAGTTCGAAGACGAAGCCGAAGCCGCACTTCGAGCAGCCCTTCGGGCGTGCCGAGAGACCGGCGGTTCGCTCAGCGCCGGCCTCTCGGTTCCCACAGTTCGGACAGATGAAGAAGGGCACGGACGAAAGGCTATTGAATCGACGCCGCCCGCCCGGCTGGAGCGTTTGCGCGGACACGATCAGAAGAGGCTGGCGACGCCATCGGGGACCGGCAGGCCAAGGTGGGAACACCCACGCTCGGTGATCACCCGACCTCGCGGCGTACGCTTGATCAGCCCCTGCTGGAGCAGGTAGGGCTCATAGACATCCTCGATCGTGTCCTGCTCCTCGTCAACGGCCGCGGCAAGGGTCGAAAGGCCCACGGGACCACCGGCGAACTTCTCGGCGATCAGGCTGAGGATCGCTCGATCGGCGCGATCGAGGCCGGCCTCATCGACCTCGAGCATGATCAGCGCCTCGTCGGCGATCTCGGCGGTGATCACACCACTGGCGCGGACCTGGGCGAAGTCGCGAACCCGCTTCAGGAGGCGGTTTGCGACGCGCGGCGTGCCGCGGGAACGGGTCGCGATCGAGACCGTTCCGGCGGCCGCGATCTCGATCCCGAGGATGCCCGCTGAGCGCTCGACGATCAGCGCCAGGGCGGCGGCGTCGTAGTGCTCGAGTCGGTGGCTGACCCCGAAGCGGTCGCGCAGCGGGGTCGTGAGAAGGCCCGCCCGCGTCGTCGCGCCGACCAGGGTGAAAGCGGGCAGGTCGAGGGTCACCGTCCGGGCGCCGGCTCCCTGGCCGAGGACCACGGGGAGCCGTCCGTCCTCCATCGCCGGGTAGAGCGTTTCCTCGATCGCACGGTTGAGCCGGTGGATCTCGTCAATGAAGAACACCGACCCGGGCTCGAGTGTCGTCAAGAAGCTGGCGATGTCCGCCTTGCGCTCCAGCGCCGGACCCGCCGTATGCACGAACGAGACCCCGAGCTCGGCCGCGATGATGTTTGCCAGCGACGTCTTTCCGAGCCCCGGCGGGCCCGCGAGGAGAACGTGGTCGAGCGGCTCCCCGCGCTTCTTCGCCGCCTCGATGAAGATCGCCAACTGATCGGTGACCTGCCGTTGGCTGACAAACTCGGAGAGGTTGGCCGGCCGCAGGCTGCGGTCGAGCTCCTCATCCGCGCCCTCGACCCGGGCGTCGGCGATCCGCGGCTCGGCGTCGGCTTCGCCTGCCGCTTCATTCAAGGGGATTCGCCTGACAGACATCAATCGGTCGAGCTTAGGTCGCTAGGCGGCGGCGCCGTCGGCGGCGCCGGTCCGAAGCGCCGCGCCGATCAGCTCCTCCGCGGTCTCTCCATCAGCGGCATCAAGCAAGCGCTCGACCTCCAGCGGGGTATAGCCGAGCCCGATCAGACCCTCGCGGGCCTGCTGGCGAGCGTCGCCGCCGGACGGACCGATCGACGGCTCGCCCTCGGCGAGCTCACCGGCCACCTTCTCGCGAAGCTCAACGATGATCCGCTCCGCGGTCCGCTTGCCGATCCCCGGCACCGCCTGAAAGCGCTTTGCGTCCCCGGTGGCGATCGCCTTCAGCAGTTCGCGGACGGCGCCGCCGGAAAGCGCGGCAAGTCCGACCTTCGGGCCGACGCCGGAGACTGAGATCAGCATCAGGAAGAGATCACGCTCCTCCTCGGTGGCGAAGCCATAGAGGGCCATCGAGTCGTCGCGCGCGATCAGGTGAGCGTGCAGGCCGACCGTATTGCCGACCGCCGGGATCGCCCGCAGCGTCTCCGACGAGACGGCGAGGCGGTAGCCGACGCCGCCGGCATCGACGACGACCTGGTCGGGCCGCCTGACGGTGAGCTCGCCACTGACCGAGGCGATCACGGCGCCACCGCCTCGTTGCCGGCGGTGGCTCCGGCGCCACGCGAGATCTTGATCATCTGCGGCGACTGCGCCGCGTGGCAGATCGCCACAGCGAGCGCGTCCGCCGCATGCTCGGACGGCGGCGCCGCCGGCAGCCCCAAGAGGGCGCCGACCATGTGCTTGACCTGATCCTTGTCGGCACCTCCGGTCCCGCAGACCGACATCTTCACCGCCTGCGGGGTGTAGTCGAAGCATGGAATCCGGCGCTGAGCAGCGGCCAGCATCACGACTCCCCGAGCCTGACCGACGGCCATCGCCGAGCGCACGTTCTTGCCGAAGTAGAGGTCCTCGAGCGCCAGCGCCTCGGGCTCGTGCCACTCGAGCAGCTCGCTGATCGACCTGTGGATCTGCTCCAGGCGGCGCTCGAGCGGGTCCCCGGGCGGCACCTCGATCACGCCGCCGTCAAGGGCCGATGTCCTTGCGCCGGCCACCTGCACGACTCCGAAGCCCGTGTTCGCGAGCCCTGGATCGATCCCCATGACGATTCTCACACCCCATGATTCTGCGTCGACCGTCGGATGCCTTTGTCGCCAACCCAGCCGGGGCTCTCTATCGTCCCCGCCGATGGACTCCTCGATCAGATCCCGGGCGGCACGCAAGGCGCTGCAGTGGCGGGCCCGATACGGCTCGATGAGTGAGCCCGCGGGGCCGCCGCCGGCCGTCGAGCGGGACCTGGACGAGCCCTTTGCGGACTTCTGGCGCCGGCGGATCGATCAGCACAACGACGACAGCTACGCGGGGCTGCCGTTGGCGAAGTTCCCCGAGGACCTGCGCGTCTACCAGCATCTGATCTGGGAGTCGCGCGCCGACACGGTGATCGAGGTCGGGACCAAGTGGGGCGGCTCGATGCTCTGGTTCCGCGATCAGCTGCGCGCCTTCGCCGGCTACGGCAGGCTCGGCCGAGAGCCAACCGTGATCGGGGTCGATCTCCTCACCTCCCACGCGCGGACGCTGCTCGAGCGCGCCGACCCGAGCTGGCCGGAGCAGATCAAGCTGGTCGAGGGTGATCTGCGGGAGGAGGAGACGATGACGGAGATCGAGCGCGAGGTCGACCCGCTCGCCCGGTGTTTGGTGATCGAGGACGCCGCCCACACCGGAGAGGTCACCACCGCGGCGCTCGAGGGCCTCGCCCACTTCGTCCCCGAGGGTGGCTTCTTCGTCGTCGAGGACGGGCACGTCGACATCGAGCGCCTGCACCCGCAAGGCCCGCCGACGATCAAGCAGCTCGGCGTCCAGACGGGCGGCGTCCTACCCGCTGTCGCCGCCTGGCTCGAGACCGCCGAGGGCAGCGAGTTCACATTGCGCGAGGACCTCGAGCTCTACGGCACCACCAGCCATCCCGGCGGCTATCTGCAGCGTCGCCCGACCCCCTGAGCCGGGGCGCTCCGCTTTGTCACCCCAGGGCAGGGTCCTTCCCGGGCTGGGGGTTAGCTTCAGGCGGCGACCCGCTCGAGGATCTCGGCCGGGATGTCGAAGTTCGCGTGCACCTCGTCGACATCGTCGTGGTCGTCGAGAGCCTCCATCAGCCGCAGCAGGCGCTTCGCCTCGGACTCGTCGACCTCGACCGTGTTGCTCGGCTCCATGGTCACGTCGGAGGAGGAGATCTCGATCCCCTGCGCCTCGAGCACCTCGCGCACGGCCGCCAGGTCGCTCGGCTCGGTGATCACCCGCAGCTCGTCGCCGTCGGCGACGACGTCCTCGGCGCCGGCGTCGATCGCGATGATCAGGTCGTCCTCGCCGTGCTTGGCTGCGTCGACGACGATGATCCCGCGCTTCTCGAACATCCAGGCGACCGAGTTCGGCTCACCGAGGTTGCCCCCATGCCGGTCGAAAGCGTGGCGGATCTCCGAGCCCGTCCGGTTGCGGTTGTCGGACATCGCCTCGACGAGGATCGCGGCTCCTCCCGGCCCGTAGCCCTCGTAGAGGATCCGCTCGATCGCATCCGCGTCGGCGCCCTCGCCGGTGCCACGGTCGATCGCCCGCTGGATGTTGTCCTTCGGCATCGACTTGCCCTTGGCCTTTTCGATCGCGAGCGCCAGGGCCGGGTTGCCGGCCGGGTCTCCCCCGCCCTCTCTGGCGGCGACGGTGATCGCCCGCGCAAGCTTCGTGAACAGCTTGCCGCGCTTGGCGTCGGTGGCCGCCTTCTTGTGCTTGATCGATGCCCATTTTGAATGACCGGACATAGGCGCATCTTAGGGGCCTCATGGCCCCATTAACGGCGACGGCCGGGCGCCGGTTTTAGAACGGGGCGCCCGGCCGCGTCGCGTCTTCGCATCCCTCCCGGAATGCCGTCCCGCCGGTCTACCCATACCTGCGAGGACGTCTGGCTAAAGCGTTCGGTGCTCGGTGGAACCCGGCTCCGAGCCGAAAGTTGCGGAAACGGCGGCGCCTTCCGACGAGCGGCGTCGGGGCCTCCCGGCTATCCGGCCTCGGCCGCCTGCCTGATCTCCTCCTTGAGCGCCTCGGCATCAGCGTCGATCTGCTTCTCGGTCAGCTTCACCGCCCGGCTCATCGCCTTCTCCAACTGCTCCTCGACCTTCGACTCGCCGATCACGACGATCGCCGCGCTGCCTTCGTCGAGGGTCTCACCTAGATCCTTGAGGTCGCCGCGGGAAAGTCCCTTCCAGAGGTGACCGGCCGTGCCACCGGCGAGGCCACCGACGGCAGCCGCGCCGATGATCGAGGGTGGGAACAGAATCCCGACCAGAGCGCCAACACCGATCCCGGTCCAGGCGCCGTGCTGAGTCGGCTTCTCGGTCTTGTGGACGTGGACCTTGTCATCGGACTTCTCGATCACCGCGGCGTCAAAGGTGCCTATCGCGCCCGCCGAGTGCAGTTCGAGCACGGTGATGAAATCGGCCTCGGCGTCGGTGAGGTTGTCGTATGCGGCCGCATACACAAACACGGGTCTATCGGACATCTGTCTTCCTTTCGGTAACTGGGGTAATGGACTGAGGCGGCAGGCTAACTAGATGACAAACCGGCCGTCCTCCTGCAGAGCCTCACCGTCGACTGTGATCCGTCCGCCCTTGCGCAGGTCGCAGATCATGTCCCAGTGGATCGCCGACTCATTGAGACCGCCGGTGTCGGGGTAGCTCTTGCCGACCGCGAGGTGGACCGTGCCGCCGATCTTCTCGTCGAGGAGGATCTCGCCGGTTCCCCGGCTGATCCCGTAGTTCGTGCCGATCCCGAGCTCACCGAGTCGGCGGGCGCCGTCGTCGGTGTCGAGCATCTCGATCAGGAACTCCTCGCCGCGCTCGGCGCTCGCGTCCACGACCCTGCCGGCCTCGAAGCGGAAGCGCACACCTGCGACTTCGCGGCCGGCGTAAGTAGCCGGAAGGTGAAAGCTCACCTCGCCCTCGGCCGAGTCCTCGACCGGCCCCGTGAAGAACTCGCCGTCGGGCATGTTGTGCTTGCCGTCGGCGGCGATGAAATGGCGCCCGGCGACGGACAGCTTCAGGTCGGTGCCCGGGCCGCTGATCTGAACCTCCTCGCGACCCTCGATCCACTCGGCCAGCCGGTGCGTCTGCTCAGATGCGGCCTTCCAGGCGGCCACCGGATCATCGGCGTCGGCAAGGCAGGCGCCGAAGTAGAAGTCCTCGTAGGCGCCGAGCGCCATCGAGGCGCCCGAGGCATAGGCCTCGGTCGGGAAGATCGTCAGTGCCCAGCGATGCTCGCCGGCCGCGGCGCGCTCCATCATCGCCCCCATCAACGGCGCCATCGCCTTCTGGCGCAGCGTCTGTTTGCTGGGCTCAACGCCAGACAGCTCCCGCGTGTTGCGGGAGGCCATCAGCCGGATCCGCACGTCGGCCTGCTCGGCGACCCACCTCGCCGTCGGCGCGATCCACTGGATCTGCTCGTCGCCGGCGTACTCGAAGAACTGCGCCGCCGCTCCGTCGAACTCCATGCTGACGATCGGGTGGCCCCCCGCCCGCAGAACCCGCTCGTGCAGAGCCCGGACGAGCGGCTCGGCCGCCGCCGGGCCTTCGATCACGCAGACATCGCCCTTGGCGACCGCCGTGGAGTGCTCGACCAGAATGCGGGCCAGACTCTCGACACGGGGATCCTTCATCTCCGGCTCTCCTCCTGCTCGGTCTCGGCGGGACGCGCCCGACCGCTTGTCGCCATTGCCATAAAGAGGGCGTGCAGACGGGAGTCATCGGTCAGCTCAGGATGGAAGGAGCAGGCCAGCACCGAGCCCTCCCGGACCGCAACCGGGTGGCCGTTCCACTCGCTGAGCACCTCGACGCCCGGCCCCCGCTGCTCGATCCAGGGGGCACGGATGAACACGGCCCGCAGCGGCTCGGTGCCGACCCCCTCGATCTCGAGGTCGGCCTCGAAGCTCTGCAGCTGGCGCCCGAACGCGTTGCGGCGCGCCGTGGCGTCGATCAGCCCCAGGTGCTCGCGATCACAGACGATCATCCCGGCACAGGTGCCGAGGACCGGCCGGCCACGGGCGGCCAGGGACCGGATTGGCTCCGCCAGTCCGTCTCGCTCGATCGCCTTGGTGATCGTCGTGCTCTCGCCCCCGGGGATGATCAGGCCATCGAGATTGTCGAGGTCCGCGGATTCCCTGACCTCGGATGGAAGGCCATCCAGCGAGGCAAGCATCCGCATGTGCGCGGCGAAGTCGCCCTGACAGGCGAGCACCCCGATGCGCAACGGCCCCGTGGCGGCTGTCACTACCAGCCGCGCTGTTGGAGCAACTCGCCCTTGGCGGCGAGCTGGGCGATGTCGTCGCCGCGCATCGGCTCACCGAGGTCCATCGATGCGGCGAGCAGCCGCTCGGGATCCTTGAAGTGCGTCGTCGCCTCGACGATCGCCCGAGCACGGCGCTCGGGATTCTCGGACTTGAAGATCCCCGAGCCGACGAAGTTGCCCTCGGCGCCGAGCTGCATCGTCAGCGCTGCATCGGCGGGGGTTGCGATCCCCCCGGCGCAGAACATCGGCACCGGCAGCCAGCCACGCTGGGCGACATCTCGAACGACCTCGAGCGGTGCGCGCAGCTCCTTCGCCTCGGCCGCGAGCTCCTCGGTCGGGAGCTGGGCGAGCCGGCGCATGCCGCCAACTATCGAGCGCAGGTGCCGCACGGCCTCGACCACGTTGCCGGTCCCAGCCTCGCCCTTGGAGCGGATCATCGCTGCGCCCTCGCCGATTCGCCGCAGCGCCTCGCCGAGATCGGTCGCGCCGCAGACGAACGGGACCTCGAAGCCCCACTTGTCGATGTGGTGCTCCTCGTCAGCCGGCGTCAGGACCTCGGACTCGTCGATGAAGTCGACCTCGAGCGCCTCGAGGATCTGGGCCTCGGCGAAGTGGCCGATTCGCGCCTTCGCCATCACTGGAATCGTCACCGCGGACTTGATCTCCTCGATCATCGCCGGGTTGGACATCCGCGCGACGCCGCCCTCGGCTCGGATGTCGGCGGGGACCCGCTCCAGCGCCATCACGGCGCAGGCGCCGGTCTGCTCGGCGATCCGCGCCTGCTCGGCATCGACGACGTCCATGATCACGCCACCCTTGAGCATCTCTGCGAGCCCGGACTTGACGCGGAAAGTTGCGTGTTCAGCCATGCTGGGAATATAGACGGGGGCCGCCGCCACAGCCATCGCGGGCCCTACACGCGGTCGTAGTTGCGGCCCGGTGTAGCTCCGATCTCAACTCCAGATGCGCCCGGAGGCGACATCATGCCGCCTCCGATCGCCGTTCCGTCTGCGTTTTCGAGTGAAGTCGCTACTTGAGCTTGAAGGCCCGGATCCGATCCTTGAAGGCGGCCTTGTCGCGGGCGTAGACACCGTAGGAGAGTGCCTCCACCAGGGACAGCAGGGCCGTCGTGGAGCGGGTGTAGGAGGGTGAGTCCGAGGACCAGTAGAGGGTGTGCTCGGCGTGCTCGCCGACCTCAGAGAGCGTCGCGTCGCTGATCGCGATCGTCCGGGCTCCACGGTGGCGGGCGAGCTTCATCGCCCTGACCACGAGCGGATGCGCCCGTCCGGCCGAGAAGCAGACGACGAGCGTGCCCTCGTCGGTGTTGCCAAGCCGGGTGATCGACTCCTGGCGCGGCTGGGTCACGGTTTCCGCTCGGATGTCGAGCAGGGCCAGCATGTGGCGCAGGTAGGAGGCGAAGAAGGCCATCTGGTCCATCGCGACGATTACGACCCGCTGGGCTGTGGCGAGCTCGCGGACGCAGGCGTCCACCTGCTCCCGGGTCAGCCCCCGGACCGTGCTCTCGATGTTGGCGTGGTCGGCGGCCAGGGACGCCTCGAACTCGGTGTGGTCGAAGTCGAACAGCGATCCGGAGGCACCGGCGGGGCCGGCGGTGGTGCCGACTCCGTGACGGTACTCCTCGATCGCGGCCTGTTGAAGCTCTGGATAGCCCTCGAAGCCCAATGCTTGAGAGAAGCGGACGACCGTCGATGAGGACGTGTTGGCTCGGCGGGCGAGCTCCTCTGCGGTCTGGAAGGCCGCCTCCTCGAGATGGTCGACTATGTAGCGGGCGACATCTTTCTGCGAACGGCTGAACTCGTCGAAGCGCTCGGTGATGTAGCTCGAAAGGCTCTTGCCGGCGCGCGATCCTTCGTTCGCGGTCGAGGTGGAGCCATTACGGCGGGTCCGGGTCTTAGTCGCAGTCTTGCTCATGGGTGAGCAACATTTCGCCCCACCCGCCCGTTTCCCTTCCGAGTCGGCCCAGGCAATTTCCCCGGCACCCCTGGCCGCAGGAGCTGAGCCCCCGCACCGGCGAGCCCCGGCCGGCCAACCGGGGCGGTCGGACCCGAGCCGGTAGCGTTGCCGCGAAATGGGAAGCGAAGCTGAGATCACCTGGGACCTCGAGGACCTGATCGACCTCGAGGCAGCCGGCCTCGGAACCGAAGGCAGTGAGCCCGCTGCCGACGATCCCGAAGCCGCGGTCGCGGCGCTTTTGGACGAGGCAGACCGGCGGTCGGAGATCTTCGCCGAGCGCCACGAGGGCAAGGTCGGCGACTTGGACGGTCCCGGCCTGCGGGAGGCAATGGAGGCGCTGGCCGAGCTCAGCGAGCTCGTCGGCAGGGCGCTCAACTACACGCACCTGAGTTTCGCCGCCGACACGGCCGACCCGAAGATCGGCGCCCTGCTTCAGTCGGGCTCCGAGCGGGCGACCCAGATCAACACCCGCCTGCTCTTCTTCGAGCTGGAGTGGGTGGCGATTGACGACGCGCGGGCGGAGGAGCTGCTCGCAACCGATGGGCTCGATTTCTGCCGCCACCACCTGCGGCTCGAGCGCCGCTACAGACCTCACCTGCTGAGCGCGCCCGAGGAACGGATCATCTCCGAGCTCTCGATCACCGGCGCCGGGGCCTGGGGGCGCCTCTTCGATGAGGTGACCTCGGCGATCCGCGTTCAGCTCCCCGACGAGGAGGAGCCGACGACCCTGGACCAGGCTCTCTCCAATCTCTTCAATCCCGATCGCGGGGTGCGGAAAACGACGGCTGAGGCGGTGACGGTGGCGCTCGAGCCCGGGTTGCGGACACGGGCCTACATCTTCAACACCCTGCTGCAGGAGAAGTCGATCAAGGATCGGCTGCGCAGCTACCCGCACTGGCTCGCCACCCGGAACCTCTCCAACGAGGCCTCCGATGAGTCGGTGCAGGCCCTGATCACGGCCGTCAAGGGCCGTTACGAGCTACCTCGCCGCTGGTACCGGACGAAGGCCAAGCTGCTCGGGCTCGAACGGCTCGCCGACTACGACCGGATGGCGGTGGTCGCAGCCGACGACACCGAGGTCAGCTGGGAGGAAGGTCGCGAGATCGTCCTCGACACATTTGGCTCGGTCTCCCCCGAGATGGGCGATGTCGCCAACCGATTCCTCACCGAGAGCTGGATCGACGCCCCTCCGCGCGAGTCGAAGCGCGGCGGTGCCTTCAGCGCCTCGACGGTCCCCAGCGTGCATCCCTACGTGATGCTCAACTGGACCAATCGGCGCCGGGACGTGACCACCCTCGCCCACGAGCTCGGTCACGGCATCCACCAGTACCTGGCTCGCGATCGCGGCGTCTTCCACCAGTCGACGCCATTGACCGTTGCCGAGACCGCCTCCGTGTTTGCCGAGGAGCTTGTCTTCGGCCGCCTGCTCTCCCAGACGACCGATCCCGACGCCCGTCTGGGGCTGCTCGCCGAGGCGATCGAGGGGCAGATCGCAACCGTCTTCCGCCAGGTGGCGATGAACCAGTTCGAGGATCGAGTTCACAGCTGCAGGCGAGATGAGGGCGAGCTCTCCGTCGACCGCTTCGGCGAGCTCTGGGGCGAGAGTCAGGTCGAGCTCCTCGGCGACGCCGTCGAGATCACCCCCGGCTACCGCTCCTGGTGGAGCTACGTGCCCCACTTCATCGGCTCACCCGGCTACGTCTACGCCTATGCCTACGGCCAGCTTCTCGCGCTCAGCGTCTACCGCCTCTATGTCGAGCGCGGTGAGGAGATCGTCCCCGGCTACCTTGCGATGCTTTCCGCCGGCGGATCTCGCTCGCCGGAGGAGCTCGGTGAGCTCGTCGGCGTCGACCTTCGCGACCCCGGCTTCTGGGACCACGGTCTCGACCTCGTCGAAGAGCAGCTGGGGGCAGCCGGGCAGGCGGCCGAGGCAAGCCTCGCCGGGCGCAGTTCCGCCGCCTAGCGCCTCGGGGCGCTCAGTCGTCAGCCAGATAGTCGATGTAGAGCGGCCGCAGTAACTCGGCCGTCTCGCCCCTGCCCGAGTTGGTGACATCGTCGATGTGGGCAAGCGCACTCTGCAGGTCGGCGTTGGCGCGATCGGTCTCGCCGGCCGCGGCCTCGGCCATTGGAAGCGTCTCGATCAGCTTCCAGAAGAACTTGACGTCGAGGTGCTTAGCCGCACGGCGGACCGCGAGGTCGTGCAGCTCCTCGCCGCCCATGTTGTCGAGATCCGCCCGCTTCATCGGCGCAAGCCTACCGATCGGGACCGCCTCAGCTGCGGGCGAACTGACCGTGGAAGCCGAAGGGGATGTGGTGCGGCGCATCGGCCCGGGCGATCTCGCTCAGATCCGAGGCGTCGAGGACGACCAGGAAGGAGCCGCCCGAGTTGGAGTCGAGCACGACCGAAAGCAGCAGGCCGTCATCCTCGGCCTGGGCCCCCGGGCGGGCGACGAACACCGGCTCCCCCGGGTAGCAGCCGGCCTGATTCCAGTCAAGCGTGGACCGCTGCTCGAGGTCGCCGCGGACGATCCGCTCGAGCCAGCCGGAGTCGCCGACGCCGACGCCCCAGATGTAGCGGTAGGGCCGCTCGCTGCAGCGACCGTAGTTGATCCTGGGAAGCTCGAGGTCGCCGTCGAGCATCGTCTCCCACTCGATCGCCTGCTGGGCCGGTCTGACCCGCACCCGCCGGACCTCGGCGGGCGGCACGCCGCCTCCCGAGCGCAGCTTGTCCAGGTAGAGGCGCTGAATCACGGAGGCGTCCGGGTAGACGGCCATGTCGATCACGACCTCACCGGCGCCGGGATCCTCGAAGGCGTTGATGTGGTGGAAGCAGAAGAAGGGGTCGGTGATGAACGGTCCGATCGCGTCGCCGCCCTCGCGCTCGATCAGGGTGATCCGCGTTCCCCGCTCGGGCTTCCAACGGTAGTTCTCGATGTAGGGGCGGCGCCCGGATGCGAGCCGCAGCGGCTTCACCACGAACGGGAACTCGGCCAGCACCAGGTAGCGCTCGGTGAGGCCGAAGGAGTGCATATAGGAGGGCTCGTCGGTCGGCAGCGAGGCGATCACCCGCGGCTCATCCGAGTCGGCCTCCAGAAGGAAGAACCGATACCGATTGCGCGGCCCGAGCTTCGCGGCGTAGTTGAGCATGCCGCCCGACGCGCGGTCGAGATGGGGATGGGCGGTGGTCAGCATCCCGGGCACGTCGTAGGCGACACCGGCCGACTCCAGGGTCTCGGCGTCGAACTCGACCGGCATCGGGGTCTCGGTCATCGCGATATAGCGCTCCCCGAGCTTGGTCAGGTTGACGTTGCAGTTGTCGGACAGCTTCGGGCTGAAGATCGCCATCGCCCGCCCGAACATCGTCCGGCAGGGATCGGTGGCGAACTCCGAGTAGCTGATCTCGCCCCGCTCGGTCGCGGCGAAGGCCTCCGTGCCTAGGAAGCGGCTCGCGTAGGAGACGGCGCCGTCCGCGAAGCCGAAGCGGTGCAGCATCGCCTGCCCGTCAAACCAGTGGTTGTAGGAGCGCTCCGCGACCTCGAAACGGGCCGGACCAGTGCGGATCAGGGAGCCCTGGAGCCAATCGGGCAACTCTCCCGTCAGGGGCAGTTGTTCAACCCGAACCTCGTGCTCGCGATCGAGTGATTCAAAGCCCTTGGCGTAGCCCGTGGCGCCGCGACTGGTGTCCGCCGACGGCTCGGCGACCGACCTCTCCATGAACTCAGGGTACTCCGATCGGAGCGCTTCCGGCGATCGTGGCAGGCTCCACTACGGCTCCTACAGCGCGCTGATTCCCGAGATCGCACTGATCATGGCGACCACGACCAGCCCGATCGCGACGATGCTCGCGAAGGTCCGCTCATCGATCCGCCCGAGGATCCGACCCCCGAGCGCATAGCCGAGCGGGACGCCGACCAGCGCCCCCGCCACGGCCCTCCCCCACTCGCCGCTGATCTCCGGCGAGTCGAGGATCACGATCGCCGCGATCGTCAGCAGGTTCATCGCCAGGAAGACGACCGCGAGCGTGTGTCGCATCTGGTTCGTGTTGGAGCCGACGGAGCGCAACCAGATCGCCAAGGGTGGACCGCCGGTCGAGACAGAGCCGTTCAGCAGTCCGGCGGCGAACCCGCTGGGGACCGCCAGCGGGCCGAAGCGGAACTCCCGAACAGGCACGCCGCCCGCCCGCCGGCTCAGCCCCTGGAAGGCGACGAACCACAGCACGACCAAGCCGACGGCAATCTGCAAGTAGGCCTTGTCGACGATCGCCAGCAACCCCGTGCCCAACAGCACGCCGGGGATCATCGGCAACAGCAGGCCGGCCGAGACGCCGCGGTCCAAAGCGAGTCGATCGCGCTCGCCGAGGAGCATCAGAACGCTGACCGAGGTCGCCGCCGTCAGCGTCGCCAGGACCGCCTCGACCGGCTCGAGAAGGAGGAACATCACCGGCGAGAGGAACAGGGCGATCCCGAAGCCGATGGTCGTCTGGGCGGTGCTACCGAGCAGCGAGGCGAGGAGGGTGAGCAGGATTGCGGTCATCTGGTGCGGGCAGGGCCGACGCTCCTGCCGCGGCGCCCGCCGAGCGGTCGGTCGCGGGCAGGGGCCCGGTCGAGCCTAGCCGGGATGCTGCGCGGCAGCGCTCAGGCGAACTCGTCGGGGAGAATCGTCGGCTTCGTCTCCCCGTACAACCACTGCTGGAAGTACCCGTCGAGCAGGGCGCGCTTGGCGCCGCCGAAGCGACTGGCCCGCTTCGCATCGCGGATGAACTCTTCGGTGCTGATGTTGCCGTAGGCGTACCTGTCGAGCAGCGCATTCGCGAAGCGGAAGAACTTCTGATCGCCGACGATCTCGCGGTAGCCCTGCACCGTCATCGCTCCCCGCTGGTAGGTGGGGAAGAAAGCGAACAGGTTGGCGGGGTCGCCGTCGAGGATCGCGGGAGCCATCTCCCAGTCCTCGGCCGGCGCGTTGGCGTAGAGGTCGTCGAAGATCGCCGCGGGATCGTCACCGCCGTTCTCGAGGAACTGCCAGTACCACTCCGACCAGTTCGCCCAGCCCTCGTTGAACCAGATGTCGGCCCAGGTGTCGAGGGTGGCGCTGTTTCCCCACCACATGTGCGCCAGCTCGTGCAGCTGCGTGCCCGTGTCTACCGACGGGTTGCCGCTCGAGAAACCACCGGCATAATGCGGCTTGCCCTGCACCTCGAGCGCGTAACCGACCCCGGAGGCCCGGTCGGCAACGGCCCCGAGCGAGTTCAGCGGGTAGCGCCCGTAGCTGTCGCTGAGGAAGTTGAGCTGCCCCGGCGCCTCGGCGAGCGCGGTGTTGATCGCCGTCTTCTGGGCGGCGCTGGCGCTGCTGTCGATCGCGTTGTAGACCGGCAGCGTCCTCCCGGTCGACGTCTCGGTCATCGACTCCTGAGCGAAGTCGAAGTCGCCGACGGTCGCCGTCGTCAGGTAGGTCGCCGTCGGATTGTTCTCACGCCAGTGCCATGTGACGGTGCCATCCCTGTGCCGCCGGCGGGAACGAAGCTCGCCTAGGCCGATGGCGGTCTTACCCCGCGGCACCCTGACGCGCGTGTCGAAGGTCGCCTTGTCGGTCGGGTAGTTGTTCGCGGGGAACCAGCTCTGGGCCCCCATCGGCTCGTTGACGACGAAAGCGCCGTCGCAGGTCTGCGTCAGCCCCGCGGGCGGGTTGAGCGGGTAGCAGGCCTGGATCCAGCCCTCGATCGAGGTGTCGGGGTCGGTGATCGGCTCTGGCGCGCCCGAGTAGCGGACCTTGACCGTGAACTTACGGCCCGGCCTGGGCCAGGACGATGGGTGCGGGGCGACAACGAGCTTCATCGGCTGGGTCACCTCGGGGTCGGAGCTCAGGACCGGGGTCGCGTCGACCTGGCTGAACCGGGCCGAGCGTCCATCCACCTTGACGCCCTCGACATCGAGGTCCTGGAAGTCGAGGCTGAACTCCTTCAGCTTCTGGCTGGCTTTGGCTTTGATCGTCGTCTTCGCCGAGTTGAACTCGTTCGCAACCGGGTCGTAATCGAGAGCGATCCGGTAACGCTTGACGTCATAGCCACCGTTGCCGATCTGCGGCAGCAGCGGATCCCCAAGGGAGCGCGCGCCGGCTGAGGGCTTGCCGTGGCCGAGGCCGCCGGGCTTGGCTGCAACCGCGGTCGGCAGAACCAGCGAGATCAGCGCCAGCACTAAACCGGTGATCCAAGCCCTTGTGAACGCCATCGCCGCCTCTCCTTCGATGCCTCCTGCGCCGCCCCAAACCCTATACGTCGACCGGCTCGCTGCCTCGGCCGTCCTTCGTTGCTGTGCTAGATCCACGGCATTCAGGTACGACGGCTGGCGCAACCGGGGTGGGTCAACCCACCGACGGCGCCCCCATCCTCAGCCCAGGCGATCCATCTCCTGCTGGACCTCGTCCTCGCTGATCGGCTTGCGCCCGTAGACGTCCCAGGCATTGGCGACGAGGCCGATGCCCCAGCCGACGAGCACGAAGATCGGCCAGAAGAACGTGTCGGTGCCGC
>JAQBGG010000003.1:0-8725 GCA_032122625.1 Acidobacteriota bacterium | reverse complement strand
CGCGCCCGGAGTCCGGAGCCGACTCGCTCCCTGATGTCCGCCTGACGGCGGTCCGCAAGACGTTTGGCGAGGTTGTCGCGGTCGACGGCGTCGACCTGGATATCGACCGCAACGAGTTCTTCACGATGCTCGGGCCGTCGGGCTCCGGCAAGACGACGATGCTCAGGGTGATCGCGGGGTTCGAGCTGCCGGACTCCGGCAGGGTCGAGCTGGCGGGTGTCGACGTGACCGAACTCGCCGCCTACGACCGGCACGTGAACACCGTCTTTCAGGACTACGCCCTGTTCCCGCACATGAGCGTTGCCCAGAACGTCGAGTACGCGATGCGCGTCGCCAAGCTGCCGAAGGCCGAGCGGGCGAGCCGAAGGGGCGAGGCCCTGGAGATGGTTCGCCTCTCCGGCTACGACGATCGCAAGCCTTCCGAGCTCTCCGGCGGTCAGGCGCAGCGGGTCGCGCTTGCGCGGGCGATCGTCAACCGACCGCGTGTGCTGCTGCTCGACGAGCCACTCGGGGCGCTCGACCTGAAGCTCCGCGAGCACATGCAGGTCGAGCTCAAGCAGATCCAGGAACGGGTTGGAATCACCTTCATCTACGTCACTCACGACCAGGAGGAGGCACTGACGATGTCCGATCGCCTGGCCGTCTTCAACGAGGGCCGGATCGAGCAGGTCGGCACTCCCGAGAGCGTCTACGAGCATCCCGCCAACACCTTCGTCGCCGATTTCGTCGGCACCTCCAACCTGCTGCTGCGCGACGGCAGGAGCTTCACCGTCCGCCCCGAGAAGATCCGGCTACTCGAGGAGGGCGCGAGCCGCGACGGCTTCGAGACGGAGGCGGGGACGGTCGTCGACGTCGCCTACGCAGGGATGGTGACCCGCTACTTGATAGAGCTGGAAAGAGGAGGGGAGGTCCAGGTCGTCCGCCAGAACCTCGAGGAGACCTCGCGAGAGGCCCACGAGCAGCGCGGACGTCAAGTTCTAGTTGGCTGGCGCCGGGAGCACACGGTCCCGGTTACCACGAGAGAGGAGAACACATGAGAGCGGATCCACGTTCGGCAAGATGGGCTTGGCTCATCGTCGCCGGGCTCAGCGTATTAATCGTTGCGTTTGCCGTTGGATGCGGCAGCGACGACAGCACCAGCACGGAGGCGAGCAGTGACTCGGCCCCGACGGAACTCGGTGCCGGTGAGGGCGAGGTGAATCTCGTTGCCTGGGCCGGCTATGTCGAGGACGGCTCGACCGACCCCAAGGTTGACTGGGTCAGCGACTTCGAGAAGGAGACCGGCTGCAAGGTCAACGTCAAGATCGGCAACACCTCCGACGAGATGGTGCAGTTGATGAGGACCGGCCAGTACGACGCCGTGTCGGCCTCCGGTGACGCAACTCTGAGGTTGATCGACGGTGGCGATGCCGCCCCGGTCAACACGGACCTGATCCCCAACTACGCGGATGTCTTCGACAGCCTCAAGGATCAGCCGTTCAACACCGTTGACGGCGTCAACTACGGCGTTCCTCATGGTCGCGGCGCGAATCTGCTGATGTGGAACCCGGACGCGGTCAAGACGGCCCCGGATTCCTGGGATGTCGTCTTTGATCCCGCCAAGGCAGGCGAGCAGAGCGGCAGCGTCACCGCCTATGACAACCCGATCTACATCGCTGATGCCGCCGTGTACCTGATGACTCACGAGCCGGACCTGGGGATCACTAATCCCTACGAGCTGGACGACGAGCAGTTCAACGCGGCGATCGATCTGCTCAAGCAGCAGCGCGAGCACATCGGCGAGTACTGGTCGGACTACACCAAGCAGATCTCGGCCTTCGCCAACGGCGATACGACGGTCGGGACCACCTGGCAGGTGATCGCGAACCTGCTCGAGGCCGATGGCGAGAAGGTCGAGACCACCCTTCCCGTCGAGGGATCGACCGGTTGGTCGGACACCTGGATGGTCAGCTCGGAAGCGAAGAATCCGAACTGCGCCTACCTGTGGCTGGACCACATCATCAGCCCGCAGGCAAACGCCGATGTGGCTGAGTGGTTCGGTGAGGCGCCCTCGAATCAGGAGTCGTGCGCGCTGACCGCCGACAAGAATCACTGCGACATCTACCACGCGGCCGACGAGGAGTATTTCGACCAGATTGCCTACTGGACGACTCCCGTTGCCGACTGTGGCGATGACCGCGGTGACGTCTGTAAGACATACGACGAGTGGGTCCAGGGCTGGACCGAAGTCAAGGGTTGAGGCCGGGAGCCTGAACCACTGATGGCGGTGCTCCGTGGAAGCCGCTGACGCACTGGCGTCGGCGCCGAGGAGGTCGGTGGGCCGTAGGCTCGCCGACCTCTTCCACGGTCGCCCGCGACTTCAGGTCGGTTCGCTCCTGGCGGGTCCGGTCGGCTGGCTGGTAATCGGCTACCTCGGTTCGCTGGCGGTTCTCCTGGTCGCCAGCTTCTGGACCCTGGGCGAGCTCAGCGGCGAGGTCCAGCAGGACTTCACGCTCGACAACTACGAACAGATCATCACCGAGCCGGTCTACCGCTCGATCGCGGGCCGCACCGTCCTGATCGCGGCGCTCGTCACCCTGACCGACATCCTCTTGGCGCTGCCGCTCGCCTTCTACATGGCGAAGGTCGCGACGCCCCGCGTCCGGGGGATGCTCGTCGTCGCCGTGCTGATGCCGCTTTGGTCCGCATACCTGGTCAAGGTCTACGCCTGGCGGGCGATCCTCAGCCAGGACGGGGCCCTGAACTGGGTCCTGCAGCCCTTCGGAGTTGAGGGTCCCGGTTACGGAAACGTCGCGGTCTGGATCGTGATGAGCTACATCTGGCTGCCCTACATGGTGATCCCGATCTACGCCGGTCTCGATCGGCTGCCGAACTCGCTGCTCAGCGCTTCCGAGGACCTCGGCGCCCGGCCCGGTCACACGTTCCGGCGGGTGATCCTGCCGCTGATCTTCCCGGCGATCGTCGCCGGCTCGATCTTCACCTTCTCGCTGACGCTCGGTGATTACATCGCACCGCAACTGGTCAGCTCGACGCAGTTCATCGGCAGCGTTGTCTACGCCAACATCACCAACAACCTGCCGCTGGCGGCGGCCTTCGCAACCGTGCCGATCATGATCATGGTCGTCTACCTGCTGATCGCCCGCCGACTGGGCGCCTTCGAGCACGTCTGATGCTGCTCTCGCGGAGATCGAAGGTGCTGATGCGGATCGGCGTCGGCCTGACGCTGGCGTTCATCTACATCCCGCTCTCGATCATCTTCGTCTACGCGTTCAGCACCTCGCGAACGCTGACCTGGCCGCCGCCTGGACTGACGACCGAGTGGTTCGGCAAGGCGCTCGACAATCCGGGTGCCCGCGACGCTTTCCTCACCTCACTGCAAGCCGGCGTCGCCGCCACGGCGATTGCCCTGCTCCTGGGCACGCTCGCCGCGATGGCTGTCTCCCGCTACAGATTCTTCGGCCGCGAGACGATCTCGTTCCTCGTGATCCTGCCGATCGCGCTGCCTGGAATCGTCACCGGCGTCGCCCTCAACACCACCTTTACCCAGGTGCTGGGCGTTGAGCTGAGCCTGTTCACGATCGTCGTCGGCCACGCCACATTCTGCATTGTCGTCGTCTTCAACAACGTCGCCGCCAGGCTGCGTCGGCTCTCGACCTCATTTGAGGAGGCATCGGCCGACCTCGGTGCGGGGCCCTTGCAGACCTTCCGGATGGTTACCCTGCCGAACATGCGCGGCGCGCTGGTCGCCGGCGCGCTGCTCGCCTTCGGGCTCTCGTTCGACGAGATCATCGTCACGACGTTCACTGCGGGCGCCGGCGATCAGACGCTGCCGATCTGGATCTTCACCAACTTCTCTCGGCCGAACCAGTTGCCGATCGTCAACGTCGTCGCCGTGATCGTCATCCTGCTCTCGGTGGTCCCCGTCTACCTTGCCTACCGTCTGACCCGCGATGAGGGCACGGTTGGGCCGGCGACGACGGCGGCCTGAGGCCTGAGGCCAGGGCCGGGGAGCGTTTGGGAGGATCGGCCGGCCGCAACGTCCGGAATCTGGGACACACGACTTGCAGGACGGGCGCTTGCGGGCCACAATCAAGCCGTGGCCGCCGCGTCCCGCATCGTCTTCGTCGTCTACAACCGTATCCAGGCCCTGGACCTGACCGGACCCTGGGAGGTACTCGGGGCCTCGCCGGCCGACTACGTCGAGCGCGTCCGTATCGAGCGGGCCAGGACCCTTCTGGAGGACGGCGCCGAGGGCCTCGAGCAGGTGGCGAGCCGCTGCGGGTTCCGCAGCGCCGAGGTGATGCGCCGGGCCTTCCAGCGACGGCTCCGGACCAGCCCGAGCGAGTACCGCGAACGCTTTCAGCTGGCCCTGGCCTGATCTCACCCGAAGCCGAGACGACCAACCCACCAAGGAGACACAATGCAGATCGCCATCCCCATCTATGACGGATTCACCGCGCTCGACGCGATCGGGCCCTATGACGTGCTCCAGCAGATGCCCGAAGCCTCGGTTGTCTTCTGCGCCCCGGAGGAGCGCGTTTATCGGACCGAGTCCGGCGCCCTCGGTGTCTGCGCGGACAGCAGCTTCGATCGGGTCCGCGCGCCCGAGGTCGTGGTCGTTCCCGGCGGCCTCGGCAACCGGCGCTGGCTCGATGGCTCCAACCCGTACACGGATTGGCTCACCGCCGTACACGGGACGACTCGCTTCACGACCTCGGTCTGCACGGGCTCGCTGCTGCTCGCTGCCGCGGGCCTGCTCGAAGGCACCGATGCCACCACCCATTGGGCCGCGCGGGAGGCGCTCGCCGGACTCGGTGCGAACCCGGTGACCGAGCGGGTCGTCGAGCGCGGCAAGATCATCACCGCGGCCGGCGTCTCCTCCGGCATCGACATGGCCTTGCACCTGGTCGAGCTGCTTCACGGCGAAATCGCCGCCCAGGCGGTGCAGCTGGCGATCGAGTACGACCCCGATCCACCGCATGACACGGGCTCCGCGGAGAAGGCGCCGGCGGAGCTCGTCAGCTTCGTGCGGACGATGATGCAGCAGCAGGATTCGAAGGTGGCCGAGCGCCTGGGAGTGGGCTGAGCGGGGGTTGGCTGCCGCCGTCGCTAGATTGCGGGCGGTGAGCGAGCCGACCGAGATCGAGCCGCGGATCTTCAGCGGCATCCAGCCGACTGGCCGAAAGCACCTGGGCAACTACATCGGCGCGATCCGCCAATACGTCGACGGTCAGGATCGGATGGCGGCGGGTGAGGCGATCTATTGCATCGTCGACCTGCACGCGATCACCGTCGAGTACGACCCGGCGGAGTTGCGCGAGCGCGTTCACGACACTGTGGCGACTCTGCTGGCCTCGGGTCTCGACCCCGAACGTTGCATCCTCTTCCGGCAGGGCGACGTCCGCGAGCACACCGAGCTCTGCTGGCTGCTCTCAGCCGTGACCGCCTGGGGCGATCTCAACCGCATGCACCAGTGGAAGGCCAAGCGCGAACTTCTCGAGGACCGCCAGGGAGCGTTCGTCTCAGCCGGCCTGTTCAACTACCCGGTCCTGCAGGCGGCGGACGTTCTCGCCTATCGCGCCACCGAGGTTCCGGTTGGGGACGACCAGCGACAGCACGTCGAGTTGATGCGGGAGATCGCCCGTCGCTTCAACGAGCGCTTCGGGCCGACGCTGGTCGAGCCCGACCACAGGATCCCGGGCCAGGGCGCGCGGATCATGGATCTGCAGGACCCGAGCTCGAAGATGTCAACCACCGGTGGCTCCGAACAGGGCACCGTCTACGTGCTCGACGACGCCGAGACGGTGACGAAGAAGATCAAGAGCGCCGTCACCGACTCCGGCCGCGAGGTTCGTCGTGGCGATGACAAGCAGGGGATCGAGAACCTGATCGACATCCTCGCCGTTGTCCGCGGGTCCGACGCCACGACGATCGAGGCGGAGTTCGAGGGAAAGGGGTACGGAGACTTCAAGGGCGCCGTGGCAGAGGCAACGGTCGAGTACCTGGCACCGGTCCGCGAACGTTACGCAGAGCTACGAGCCGACGAAGGGGAGCTCGAGCGGATCCTCGCCGCCGGCGCCGAGAAGGCGCGGGTGATCGCGGCCGGCACGCTGGCAGACGTCCGCGCTGCGATGGGCGTTGCCCAGCCGCCGGGCTGATCGACCTGGGAACGGTCCAGGGTCCTCAGGGGGTGCGGCGGCGCAGGGTGAGCGCCGCCAGAGTGAGGGACAGCAGCGCCGCCGCGATCACCACGATCACGTCGACGATCCCGCGTGAGCCGAGCTCGCCGTTGACGGTGACCCGCTCCAGCGCGTCGTAGGCGTAGGTCATCGGCAGCGCCCAGGAGAGCGCCTCCAGCGCCGGGGCCATTTGTGCACGGGGCACGAACAGCCCGCAGAGCAGCAACTGCGGGAAGATGAACGCGGGCATGAACTGCACGGCCTGGAACTCGGTTCGGGCGAATGCGCTGGCGAGCAGGCCGAGCGCCATCCCGAGCACGGCATTGAGCACGGCGAGGGCGACCACCGCCAACTCTGAGCCAGCCACGTCGAGTCCCAGCAGCAGGAAGGAGACGCCCGCGACGATCGCACCCTGCACAGCCGCGACGGCGGCGAAGGCGATCCCGTAGCCGGCGAGCAGGTCGAGCTTGGAGAGCGGCATTGTCATCAGGCGCTCGAGCGTTCCTGTGACCCGCTCGCGGAGCATCGTTATCGAGGTGACGAGGAACATCGTGATCAGCGGGAAGATCCCGACCAGGGGCCCCCCGATCCGGTCGAACGTCTGCGGCTGCCCATCGAAGACCCACTTGAACAGCGCGATCAACATCAGCGGCACGACGATCACCAGGGCGATCGTGCGCGGGTCACGGCGCAGCTGCCGGATGACGCGGGCCGCGGTGGCGCCGGTCGCGCGCGCGCTCATCCGCCGGCCTCGGCGCGCTCGATCAACCGCAGGAATGCGGCCTCGAGGTCCTCGCTGCCGGTCCGCTCGCGAAGCAGCTGCGGGGAGCCGTCGAAGGCGATGCGGCCCTCGCGCAGGAGCAGCAGGCTGTCGCAGTGCGAGGCTTCGTCCATCACATGGCTGGAGACCAGCAGGGTGGTGCCGGCAGCCGCGAGCTCCGCAAACGTTCCCCACAGCGCCGCACGCAGCACCGGGTCGAGCCCGACGGTCGGCTCGTCGAGGAGTAGCAGCTCCGGACGGTTGAGCAGGGCGGTGGCCAGCGACGCGCGGCTGCGCTGGCCTCCCGACAGCGTGCCCACCACCTGATGCTCCTCGGCGCCGAGCCCGACCATCTCGATCACCTCCGCGATCCGCTCCGCCTCGACGCCGACGATCCGCCCGAAGTAGCCGAGGTTCTCGCCCACCGTGAGATCGCCGTATATGGAGGGCGCCTGAGTCACGTAGCCGACCCGCGAGCGCAACGCAGGGGTGCCGGCCGGCGCCCCGAGGACCGTTACCCGCCCGGCCTCGACGATCTGCACACCGGCGATCGCCCGAATCAGCGTCGTCTTTCCCGAGCCGCTGGGGCCGAGCAGGCCGGTGACCCTACCGGCTCCGATTCGCAGCGAGATCCCGGGAAGCACCGCCTTGCCGCCTCGGATCACCTCGAGCTCATCGACCTCGATTGCCGACGCCTGGTCCGCCGACTGTCCGGGGCGGCCTGTCATCAGCCGATCTCCATCAGGCGCCGCCGCTGGTCCTCCGGCAATCGCTCGATCGCGTACCTGAGCATCGTCCTAGGCATAGTGGCGGCGTGGCGCTCGACGAAGCCCACGATCAGGGCCGGGTCGCGCTTGCCGATCTCTCGCAGCATCCACCCGGCGGCCTTGTGGATCAGGTCCTCCTCGTCGGCGAGCAGCGCCTCGACCAGCCGTAGCGTGTCGTCGAACTGGTCGAGGCGGATGAAATGCTGCGTCGCCAGTAGCGCTATCCGCCGCTCCCAGAGCATTTCCGACGCCGCGAGCCGATCGAGGACGTCACGCGACCGGCGCTCGAGGTGGGCGCCGACGATGTGGGGGGCCGAGGTGTCAACCAGATCCCAGCTGTTGATGTAACGCGTGTTCGCCAGATACAGGTCGAAGATGCACTCGCGCTCGTCCGGGTTTCTCCCGTAGCGGCGGACCATGGTCAGCAGGGCCACGAGCCGCTCCTCGTGGATCTCGCTGTGGAGCAGCATCAGGACATCGGCGAGCTCGAGGTCGTCGCCGTTTGCCCGGACGACGGCGCGCGAGGCTGGGACCCGCACGCCGATCAGTACGTCACCCTCGCCGTACTCTCCGGGCCCCGTACGAAAAAAGGTCCGCAGTTGCTCGACGCGCTCCGGTTCGGCGTGCTTGCGAAGTTCCGCCCGGGTCCTCTCCAGAGCCTCCGTCATCCGCCTGCAGCCTAAGCGTTCGCCTTCGACGCCGGTGCGACCGCCCTTGCGCCTACCCTTCCGCCAATGCGTTCCGTGGATCTTGAGCTTGACCTCGATGTCTTTGCCGGTCCCTTCGACCTGCTGCTCGCAGTTGTCCTGCGCGAGGAGATCAGCCTGCTCGAGGTCGAGCTGGGCGAGATCTGCGCCGCCTACATCGCCCGGCTTGGGGAAACGGGGGAGCTGGACCTCGAGGCGGCCACCGAGTTTCTCGTCCTGATCGCGGCACTGCTGGAGCTCAAGTCGCGCTTGATGCTGCCTTCGGAGGAGGAGGTGGAGCTCGACCTGGGGCCCGAGGAGGCGGCCGAGGAG
>JAQBGG010000002.1:0-4403 GCA_032122625.1 Acidobacteriota bacterium | reverse complement strand
CGGCATCGAGGTGGCGGTGGCCCGGCGTGCGGCGGAGCGTGCGATGGAGACACGCAGGCGTCTGACGGTCAACGTCAACGAGGAGTTGGCGCTGGATGCTCTCTTCCATCGGGTGTCCGCAACCCTTGGAGAGAGCTGACCGGTGCTCTAAAAAGGGGGGGTATGTCCGCGCTGAGCCCACCAGACCTGCCCTCGACCGCCGAGCGACCGGCGATCCAGCCGCTGAGGAGCAAGCGCCCCTTCGGGGTCCGCCTTTGGCTCGCGTTGATGTTCGCGGCGATCGGGATCCTCTCCGGAGCCTCCGTCTATCTGTTCGTATCCAATGCCTCGGAGGGCGCCGCCGAGAGCACCGCAAGGGAGCTCACGCAGGGACGGGCACTGGAGCTCGCGCGCGACCTCGGCGACAAGCCCGAGGAGAACAGCGGCCGGGTGGTGGCGACATACCGCAGCGACTCCTTCGCTACCTGGGTCTTCGGCGAGAACAACGCGCTGAAAACCGAGGCCACCCTCCCCGCCGCGGGCGGCGTCGAGCTCGCCGATGTGCCCAATCAGGAAGAGGCCCGCGAGTTCGCGCTCAGCGGCCAGGGTAACTACGTCGTTGAGGGCGAGAACGGGCTCATCGTCGTCGGATTGCCGATCTTCCGTGACGGCAGCCTCGACGGCGCCGTGCTCGTCCAGGCCGAGCGCCCGCCCGAGGTCACCGACGCTCTTGCCTCGCTGCGCGACGAGCGGCTCACCGCGCTCGGCCTCGCGGTCCTGGTCGCGGCGATCATCGGCTTTCTCGTCGCCAGCCTGATCACGACCCGGGTCAAGCGTCTCGCAGCGGCGGCGGGACGGATCGCCGAAGGCGACCTGTCCGAGCCGATGCACCCGCGCGGCCGCGATGAGATCGGCGACCTCGGCCGCGCCCTCGACTCGATGCGGATCGCTCTCGCCGAGACCTTCTACGCGCTCTCCTCCGAGCGCGACCGGCTCTCCGCCGTCTTCGTCTCGCTCGAGGATGGAGTGATCGTCGTCGGGGCCGACGGCGACGTCCGCTTCGCCAATCCGGCGGCCTCGGATTTCATCTCCGCCGACGGCAAGCCGGCGGAGCAGCTCCGTCCCTGGGTCCGCCGGGCGACCCACCGCGGCACCGTCGAGAACGACCACGTCTCGATCGACGAGCGCGTGGTCGGCATCAGCGCCCGACACCTCCCGGCCGAGCGCGCCGTCCTGATCGTCGTCCGCGACCGCACCGAGGAGCTGCGCCGGGGCGAGGCCGAGCGCGAGTTCGTCTCCAACGCCGCCCACGAGTTGCGAAACCCGATCGCCGGCATGTCGGGGGCGATCGAGGTGCTGCGCTCGGGAGCCAAGGATGACCCCGAGGCGCGCGATCATTTCCTCGAGAGGCTCCACAATGACGTCGAGCGCGTCTCCCGCCTGACCAAGTCCTTGCTGACGCTGGCGCGGATGGAGGCGATCGGCGAGGGCGAGGCCGATGTGGTCAGCGTCGAGATGATCCTCAACGACTCCGTCAGCACCGCGGAGGTGCCGGCGGGGATCGAGCTCAGCGTCGAAGCCGACCCCGACCTCGTTGCAGAAGCCGACCCGGTTCTGTTGCGCCAGGTGCTGATCGGATTGCTGACCAACGCCTACAAGAACACGCCGGCGCCGGGCACCGTTACGCTGAGGGCCTATCGAGGCGACAAGGACCAGGTCGTGATCGAAGTTCGGGACACCGGTGCGGGAATTCCGGAGGCCGAGCGCGATCGCGTCTTCGAACGGTTCTATCGTGGTAGTGGATCGTTGGAGCGAGAGGGCTTTGGCCTCGGCCTCGCGATCGCAAAAAGAATGATCGACGTCATGGGTGGAGATATCAGCGTGGAATCCGAAGAGGGCCGTGGCAGCACGTTCACGATCCGCCTTACGCAGGCAGCGCCGAGCCCGACCCCAGTTGCATGAGGAGCGCGATTTGAGCAGCGGCAGGATCCTGGTTGCCGACGACGAGCCATCGGTTCGTGAGTCCGTCGGCTACGCCCTCCAGCAGGAGGGCTTCGATGTCACGATCGCGACCGATGGCGATGACGCCGAGGCGAAGGTCGGTGCCGACGTCGACTTCGACCTGCTCGTGCTCGACATCATGATGCCGGGTAAGAGCGGGCTCGATCTCTGCCGAGATATCCGCGGCCGCAGCCCGGTGCCGATCATCCTCCTGACGGCGAAGGACGCAGAGGTCGACAAGGTCGTCGGGCTCGAGGTCGGCGCCGACGACTACGTAACGAAGCCCTTTAGCGTCCGCGAGCTGCTCGGCCGCGTCCGCGCTCAGCTCCGTCGCCGCGAGCTCGACCGTGGAGCAGGCAGCGACGCCGAGGCGAGCAAGAGCATCGACGCCGGCGAGGTCTCGATCGACCTCGCCCGCCATCTGGTCACCGTCCGCGGCCGGCCGGTCAACCTGACCCGCTCCGAGTTCCAGGTCCTCCGTCTGCTTGCCGAGAGCCCCGGCCAGGTCTTCAGCCGCCTCGAGATCATGGAGGAGCTCTGGCAGTCGGAGTTCAGTGGCGACGTCCGCGCCTGCGACGTCCACATCTCCAACCTCCGCCAGAAGGTGGAGGACGACCCGCAGGACCCCGAGCTGGTGCTCACGGTCCGCGGTATCGGCTACAAGCTGATCGAACCCGAGTAGCCCGGCGCGCGACCCGGAGTCCCTACGGGTTCCTGACCGGATCGGCACCCCCCGTCTCACATCGGTGCTTCCTTCCCGGGCATCCTCGTCCCCATGGGCTCGAGGGGTCACGAAACCCGGAATAGTTCCGAGGAACGTGACCCCTCGGCGGTTGACCAGGCGATCGCCGCGATCGCGACACGGGCCGAGGGCCGGATTACGAGCGCCAAACTCCGCGATCTCGGTCTCAGCTGGGACCAGATCGCCTATCGCGCAAAGATCGGGCGATTGCACCGCGTCGCCCGCGGCGTCTACTCGGTCGGCCACCTCAACGACGGACCCCGGGCCCGCTGGCTGACTGCGGTCCTGCGGATCGGCCCCGAGGCGGTGCTCAGTCATGGCCCCGCCGCCGGCCATTGGGGAATCCGCCCTCACTCCTCGGCGACGGTCGACGTCACCTACCCGCGCCGGCATCGGGCGGTCCCCGGCATCTGCCTGCACCGCTGCGACCTACCGGCCGACGAGATCACGATTCACAACGAGATCCCGATCACGACCGTACCTCGGACCCTCTTCGATCTGGCGGCGATCCTCAGCCCCGGCCGGCTCGAGCGGGCGCTGGGCGAGGCGGAGGCCCTGGACCTGACCGACGCGCTCTCATTGCCTGACCTGCTCGAGCGCTATCCGGGCCGGCGTGGGGTTGGGTGCTTGCGCGCGGTTCTGCTGCGGACCATCGGCGGCGTCCGTGCGACGCGCAGCGAGCTCGAAGCACTGTTCCTCGATCTGCTCGACGCCACCGCCCTGCCGGCGCCACTTGCCAACCACCTCGTCACCACTTCCGGCGCCCGTTTCGAATGCGACTTCGTCTGGCCGAGGAGCTGTCTGATCGTCGAGCTCGACGGTTACGCCTACCACCGCGGCCGCCAGGCAGGTGATCGCGACAAGCTCCGCGACCGCGTCCTCACGGCCCACGGCTGGACCGTGATCAGGGTCACTTGGGATCACCTGCACAACGGCAGGGCCGCACTGCTGGCCGACCTCGAGAGCCTCATCTACACTCACGCATCGCGCCGGCGTAGCTCAGTTGGTAGAGCACTTCACTCGTAATGAAGGGGTCAGCGGTTCAAATCCGCTCGCCGGCTTCGATCGAGATACCTGGAAAACTAGGGTTTCCAGTTGGCCGATTCGCAGTAGGCACCGCCTCGGAACCCGAGGATGGAAACGTTTTGGAAGCGCTGCAGCACGCCGGCCATACTCCGAGATTTGGAAATTCGGCCTATGGACATCCCCCGTTTTCCTCTTCACCCGGTTCTCGCGAGCACGCAGGAGCAAGTAAGCCGCTGCGTTATCGGCTGTTGCGCTTAGCGGCTGCTCAAGAGCTTGGGCCTTTGGCTCGCTCCACGAGCTCACTAAGCCTGAGCCCGGGCCTTCCTCTGCGCTCAATCGGAGGAATCTTCCCCTTTGCATCATCGCTTAGGGCGATGAAGATCCTCCCCTGGCGTTCAGCGATCGTCGCGTCGAGGTTTTCGCGCTTTGCAGCATTGCGTAGCTGGGTTACTAGGTTCTGCCTTGCAGACTTGTCTTCAGGCACGGCAACGACTTCTAGGAGATCGGGATGAAGGTCTGTTTTTAAAAGATCAATATCTATAATCAGTTAGTCCTCAATCAATCTAGTTCGATATATGTGTAAAGCATCGCTTGACAATATCAGAATGCCTGGAGCGCTACAATGTCTTTGAAATGAAGTTCTAGCAAAATAGAA
>JAQBGG010000001.1:0-7213 GCA_032122625.1 Acidobacteriota bacterium | reverse complement strand
CCGGGCGTCTTCTACCCAGCCTGGACCTACAACGGCCGTGTGCCGGGGCCGACACTGCGCTGCACAGAGGGCGACAGGGTGCGAATCCGTTTCGGCAACGCATCCCAACACCCCCACACGATGCACTTTCA
This sequence comes from Acidobacteriota bacterium, assembly GCA_032122625.1. Taxonomy (GTDB): domain Bacteria; phylum Actinomycetota; class Thermoleophilia; order Solirubrobacterales; family 70-9; genus CAXMST01. The sequence continues at coordinate 7,082 of JAQBGG010000001.1, read as the reverse complement.
CGGCATCCACTCGGCCTTCATGGATGGGATGCCGGGGATCGGCGAGGAGCGTGGCGGCGGGCTGATCGGGCCGGGGGAGAGCTTCGACTACGAGTTCGACGCCGAGCCCTTCGGGACCCACCTCTACCACTGTCATGTCACCCCGCTTGCGGCCCACATCGCCAAGGGTCTCTACGGGGCCTTCATCATCGATCCGAAGCAGGCGCGCCCGGAGGCCGACGAGCTGGTGATGGTGATGAACGCTTTCGATACCAACTTCGATGGCGCCAACGAGGTCTACGCGGTGAACACCGTCGGCTTCCACTTTCAGCACAACCCGATCGAGGTGGCCCGCGATGAGCTGATTCGCGTCCATCTCGTCAACGTCCTCGAGTACGACCTGCTGAACAGCTTCCACCTGCACGCCAACTTCTTCGACTATTACCCGACCGGCACATCGCTGGAGCCGAACGAGCTGACGGACACGGTGATCCTCGGCCAGGGGCAGCGGGGGATCCTCGAGATGCGCTTCCCCAAGCCCGGCCGCTACATGTTCCACGCCCACGTCACCGAGTTCGCGGAGCTCGGCTGGACGGGCTTCTTCGAGGTCTCCTGACGATGGAGGCGGCTAACCCGGCGAGCACCAGGGGCCGGCTTCCCGCCTGGGTTCTGGGGCTGGTCCCGCTGGCCCTGCTGGCTCTGGCCGTCGCCGCTTTGGCGCTGCTCGATGGGCCGGGCCTCGGCGATCGCAAAGGCGTCCCGGTCGAGGAGATCGCGATCGAGCGGACCGAGCTCCACCCGGGCCGGATCGAGCTGACGATCCGTAACGACGGGCCCGACCCGGTGACGATCTCCCAGATCTCGGTCGCCGACGCCTTCGTCCCCTTCAGCGGCGCCGGCGAGATCGGGCGCCTCGGCTCGCGAACCCTGACCATCGACTACCCGTGGATCGAGGGTGAGTCATACGGGATCTTCCTCCTGACCTCGACCGGCGGCACTATCGAGACCGCGATCGACGCCGCCGCCGAGAGCCCGGATCTCGATCTCGGCTTCTTCGGCTTGATGGCTCTGCTTGGCATCTACGTTGGAGTCATTCCGGTCTCGATCGGGATGGTCTGGCTGCCCTTTATCCGCCGCGTCGGCCCCGCAGCACTCAGGTTCCTGATGGCGTTCACTATCGGCCTGCTCGGCTTCCTCGGCCTCGACGCGATCCTCGAGGGGATCGACATCGCCGGCGGCGGGCCCCAGGTGTTCGGTGGATCGGCCCTGGTCTTCATCGGCGCCGCGGTCGCCTATCTGGCCCTGGCCGCGATCGACTCCCACATGCGGGCGCGACGGCAGGCGGCTCGCGATGCCGGCGCCCGCGGCGGCTACATAGCGCTCCTGATCGCGATTGGGATCGGCCTCCACAACCTCGGCGAGGGTCTCGCGATCGGCTCCGCCTATGCCGCCGGCGCCCTTGCGCTCGGGGCCTTCCTCGTCGTCGGCTTTGCGATCCACAACACGACCGAGGGTCTGGCGATCGTCGCGCCGCTCGCCGACGAGCGTCCGGCGCTGCGCCGATTGCTGCTGCTCGGCCTGGTCGCCGGGACGCCCGCCGTGCTCGGCGCCTGGATCGGAGCCGCCGCCTTCAATACGAGCGTCGTCGCCTTGCTGTTGGGCGCCGGGGCCGGGGCGATCATCCAGGTGATCGTCCAGCTTGCGCCGACGATTCGCGATCGCGCCGGACGCTCGCTGACGCCGCAGACCGTGGCCGGGATCTTCTCGGGAGTGGCCCTCCTCTACGTGACGGGACTCTTGATCAGTGTCTGAGACCAACCCCCAGATGCCCAACGCCGCCGAGGGCTCGCATGGTCGCGAACGCCGCCAGGTCGGCCATGAGGCGGTCGAGGACTACGCGAAGGCGATCTACGCCCTGGCCGGCCAGGGCGAGGGCCCGGTCACGACCTCGGCACTCGCCGCCCGCCTCGGGGTCGCCCCCGGCACCGTCACGGCGATGCTCAAGCGCCTCGCCGGCCTGGGGCTGATCTCCTACGAGCCCTATCGGGGCGTCGAGCTGACCGCCGCGGGGGAGCGCGTCGCCCTCGAGGTGATCCGCCATCACCGACTGATCGAGGCCTATCTGGCGGAGGCGCTGGGGATGCCCTGGGACCGGGTCCACGACGAGGCGGAGGTGCTCGAGCACTACATCAGCGAGGAGCTCGAGGAACGAATGGCGGCGGCACTGGGCAACCCCGATCGGGACCCCCACGGTGACCCGATTCCCGATCGTGAGCTCTCGATCGCTGGAGAGGCAGGGGTCGCGCTGTCGCAACTGGAGCAGGGCGAGGGGGGAACGTTCACCCGGGTCAGCGATGGAGAGCCTGAGATGCTGCGCTACCTCGCTGAGCGTGAGATCCGTCCGGGGGTCAGGCTTGAGGTGGTCGAAAGGGAGCCATTCGGCGGCCCTCTGCTCGTTGCCGTCGGCGACCGCGAGCACGCGATCGGCGAGGGGCTCGCTGAGCGGATGTTGATCGCCACGAGTCGCTTGCAGATTTGAGCCAAGCGGGCGGGCGAGAACCGGACGCCTCGGCGACGGGACTTCTGTCCGAGCCGCCGGTCGAGGCGGTACTCCCCGGCGAGGCGGCCGTGGCCGAGGCCGCACGGCGTTCGCTCGAGACCACCGACCGGCGCAGCTTGCGGATCTGGCCGTTCCTGGGCCCGGCATTCGTCGCGGCGGTCGCCTACGTCGATCCCGGCAACTTCGCGACCAACATCGCGGCGGGGGCCCAGTTCGGCTACCTGCTGCTGTGGGTCGTGCTCGCCGCCAATCTGATGGCGATGCTGATTCAGACGCAGTCCGCGAAGCTCGGCATCGCGACCGGCAGGAATCTGCCGGAACTCTGCCGGCAGCAGTTCTCCAGGCGGACGTCGCGCGCCCTGTGGGTCCAGGCCGAGATCATCGCGATGGCCACTGACGTCGCTGAGGTCGTCGGCGCGGCGCTCGGGCTCAACCTTCTGTTCGGGACGCCCCTGCTTCCCGCCGGATTCATCGCAGGTGCCGGCGCCTTCGGGATTCTGCTGCTTCAGCAACGCGGCTTCCGTCGCCTGGAGGCTGTTATCGCTGCGCTGGTCGGGGTGGTGATCGTCGCCTTCGCGTTCGAGGTGACCCAGGCGAACCCGGATCCCGGCGCGATCCTCAGAGGCACGTTCGTTCCCGGTTTCGACGGCACCGAGAGCGTGCTGCTTGCGACCGGGATTCTCGGCGCCACCGTGATGCCGCACGTCGTTTACCTGCACTCCGCCCTGACTCAGCGGCGGATAGTCGGCCGCAGCGATGCCGAGCGGAGGCGGATCCTCGGCTTCGAGCGGATCGACGTGGTGATCGCGATGACCCTTGCCGGGCTCGTCAACATGTCGATGGTCGTCGTCGCCGCCGGCCTGTTCAACACCGGAGGGCTGACCGAAATCGACTCGATCGAAGGGGCGTTCGAGGGACTGCGCCAGCTCGTGTCGGGCCAGGCGGCGACGATCTTTGGGATCGCCTTGCTCGCCTCGGGCCTGGCCTCGACCTCGGTCGGCACGATGGCCGGCCAGGTCGTCATGCAGGGGTTCATAGAGCGATCGATCCCATTGATGGTGCGGCGCGCCGTGACCTTGGCTCCGGCGCTGGTCATTCTCGCGATTGGTTTGTCCCCGACGGATGCTCTGATCGGTAGTCAGGTCTTGCTCTCGTTCGGTATCCCCTTCGCCCTCGTTCCACTGGTCCTGCTCGGGCGTCGCAGGGACGTGATGGGCGCTCTCGTCAACCCCGCCTGGCTCACGGCGCTGACCTCGCTGATCGCTGCCCTGGTGGTCTCACTCAACCTCTTGCTGCTGCAGCAGCTGCTTCTCGGCTGAGCTGAGCGGCGCCCCGCCGTGCGGCCGATAAGCTTGCCGGCGATGGGACTCGCCTCGTCGTTCAATGAGATCGTCGACGGACTGCCGGCCGACTGGACCGACATGCAGATCGACCTCCGCCTCGGCGACGAAGATCGCTACATCGACGCGTCGATCCCGATGACCCAGATCAATGCGCAGCCGTACTCAAAGGCTGATTGGCACTTCCGCATCAACGTCGCCAAGGGCTTTGGTCACGGCGCCCCGTCCGAGACCGTGGGCTGGGTGCTCGAGATGCTCGACCGTCAGGGGATCGAGGGCGAGTTGTTCGTCCGCGATATCCATGAGGGTCGGGCCGAGGTCGTGCAGATGTGGGGTCGGCCGGAGAGCGTGCGGCAGGAGTACCGCAGCCGCCGCAGCCTCTAGTGCCGTCGACTGCCGGCCGTCGATGCTGGGTCCGCGGGTAGGACATGGCCCGAGTCCAGGTTCTTGTCGATGACCTGATGCTCTCGAGCAAGGTCAACGAGACGCTCGGCAGCGCCGGCCACGAGCTGCTCGGTGGCCCCGTGCCCAATCCCGAGGCGGAGCTGATCGTCGCCGACCTCGACACCGTCGATGCCGTGGCGGTGGCTGCGGCGGGGCCGCCGACCCTCGGCTTCTATCAGCACACCGACGTGGAGACCCGAAGGCGAGCCGAGGCCGCCGGCTTTGACCTCGTCGTCGCCCGCAGTCGCATGGCGCGCGAGCTCGTCGACCTGGCGGCGAGTCTTCTCGCCTGAGAGCGTCCGCCGTCCGGGCGCCGGTCAGTTGCCGGCGATCTCGAGGTCGAAGGCCGCGTTGATGTCTGGAAGCTCCTCAACGATCCCGTGCTCGAGGTCCCACTGGGCCCACTGCGCCAGCGAGGCCAGGTCGAGCGCCCGCGAGTCGCCGAAGGCGCCGATTACGGCATCGAGTTGCGCCCTCTGCTGCTCTTCGTCGAGTTCGGGGACGGCGGCAAGCAGATCGGCGAGCGCGGCGTCGGGGTCCTCGACGGTTGCCTCGTAGCCCGCGGCGATCGCGTCGACGGCGGCCTCGATCGACCGTCGATCCTCGGCTAGGCGCTCGGCCGTGGTGACCAGCACGAGTTCGGGATAGCTCGGCGCTCCGAACTCGTCGACTCTGAACTCCCGAGTCGGCAGGCTCTCGGAGAGCCTCACGCCCTCGGCGCTCCAGAACGCCGTGGCGGCGTCGAGCTTGCCGCCGAGCAGCGCCGGTACTGCGTCGAAGCCAATCGTCACCGTCTCGACGTCGGCCAAGCTCAGCCCGGCCGAGGCGAGCACCGACTCCAGCACCGCGTCATCCGAGGGCAGGCCGGTGACGCCAACCCGCTTGCCCGCGAGATCGGCGGGATCGGAGACCACCGATGAGTCGGCTGCGATCACCGCGGCCATTGGGCGCTGAACCAAAGCCGCGACGCCGATCAGTTCGGCACCTCGCTCGCGGGCGATCGCCAGATCGTGGATGTCGAGGATTGCGAGATCGGCCCGCCCTGAGCGCAACAGCTTCGGCGCGTCGGTGGAGGCGCCCGGCTCGCGGATAGTCACCACGAGGCCGCGATCGGTGAACAGGCCGCGCTCCGAGGCCGCGTAGATACCGGTGTGGACGGCGCTTGGCTGGAAGTCGAGGATCAGTTCGAGATCACGGCTCGCGGGCGCGCCACCCGAGGGGGCGTCCGGTTCTGCACCGTCATCGCCGCAAGCCGCGAGGCTAAGCGAGGCGAGGACGGCCGCCAGCGACGCGACGATCCGACTCATCTGTGCGCGGCAGCCTAGATCAAGATCCAGCCCAGCGAACTGGAACGTGGATATTGAACCCGCGGCATTGACGCCGGACTTCTGCACTAGACTGCCGCCGCGTGCGTTCCGCGACCCGCGGGACGGGACACCTACCAGGAGGTTTGAACACAGTGCAGGATCGAGGACTGGCTGCCTACATCGCAGAGCTGGTCGGAACTTTCTTCCTGGTCTTCGTGATCGGGACCGTCGTAAGCCTTTACCTCGCCGTTGGTGGTCAGGCCCAGTTCGGGTCAGACTTCGCCGTGATCGGCTTGGTTCAAGGCTTTGTCCTGTTCCTCCTGGTGACGACACTTGGTGGAGTGAGCGGGGCTCATCTCAACCCGGCCGTCACTCTTGCGGCGTCCCTGATGAAGAAGATCGAGGGAGTCGACGCGGTCGTCTACGTGTTGGCGCAGCTCTCCGGCGCGGTGCTCGGCGCACTGGCCGTCAAGGGTCTGCTCCTCGACGAGGGGATGGCCGCCAACTACGGGGCGCTCGACGTGAGTCCGCTGCTGGCCTCCAACTTTGCCGGCATGATCGTTGAGGCGATCGGGACCTTCCTGCTCGTCCTTGCGGTCGTCGCGGTGGCACTCAACGAGAAGGCCTGGCGTGAGTGGGCACCACTGACGATCGGCTTGACTCTCGGCTTCCTCGTGATGATCTTCGGCCCGTTGACCGGCGCCGGGTTCAACCCGGCCCGTTGGTTCGGTCCGGCACTGATCAGCGAGGAGTGGGGCGGCGTCTGGCCGTTCCTGGTCGGGCCGATAGTCGGCGGGATACTCGCGGTGCTGTTCTTCAAGTTCGTGATCGAGGCCGGCGAACCGAAGGGCAAGCCCGAGCACACACCCGGCACCTAGACCGCGCTCGACACCGCACTGCACCGAACGGGGCGCCTGAGGCGCCCCGTTCGTCGTTCGTTGCCGCCACCGCTCGCCTCGTATGCTGTCGCGATGCGGCGGATCACCTTCTCGCGCAACTACACGCTGTCGCTATCGCGGACCTGTCGCTGCTACTGCAAGTACTGCGCCTTCGCCACCCACCAGGCGCACATCTACTCGCCCGAGGAGGTTGACGCCCAGCTCGAACAGGCTGTGCGCCGCAACGCCAAGGAGCTCTTGATCCTCACCGGCGAGATGCCCGAGGTGAACCCGCTGGTCGCCGAGCGCCTCGCCGGCTGGGGGCATGAGGACTTCACCTCCTACGTCGCCTGGGCGTGTGAGCGGGCGCTCGGCCGCGGCCTGCTGCCACACACCAACATCGGCGTGCTCGGCCGTGAGGACCAACTGCGGCTGCGCGAGGTCACGGCTTCCCAGGGCCTGATGCTGGAGTCGATCTCCGAGCGCCTGATGGACACGGTTCACGCCGGCTCCCCGACAAAGCATCCGGCCGTCCGCCTCGAGGCGATCGAGCTTGCCGGCGAGCTGAGGATCC